>JANPNU010000029.1:0-2972 GCA_031427615.1 Burkholderiales bacterium | reverse complement strand
GAACTTAGGCACCGGACGTGCGCGAAACGATGAAGCTGTTTCGCTGCTCCGGTGAAGGGGAGGTGACCTTCCGCGGTGAGGGCACGCAATTACCTTCCCCGGATTTAGTCCGGGGCCCAAGTTGATTTGCTGCGCCGCTGATTGTGCTATCCAAAATTAGGCCCCGGACGTGCGCGAAACGATAGATCTGTTTCGCTGCTCCGGGGAAGGTCAAAAACGCAGCGCGCACTCACCGCCGCACTTTTGTGGCAACCCGACACACCGAACATTAGTAAAAATACAAAAGAACTGGATTCCGGCCCGGGCAAGTGCCCGGTTCATCCTGAGCCCGTCGAAGGGCCGGAATGACGAAATTTGTGGGTTTTTAGAAGTTGGGCTTTTCGCAAACTCGACTAGTGACGGGCGGTTTCAGGCGTTATTGCCTGAAACATCCCGTTTTTATTGGACTTTACTGCCCGTAGCGAAACACATCCGGTGTACCCAGCGCGGGGATCAGTTCGACAATCCCGCTGGCAAAAATTTCCACGGCAAGCGCGGCCAGCAACAAGCCCATGATACGGGTGGCGACATTAAGCGTCGTGGTGCTCATTGCGCGACCAACCTTGGTGGCAATACGCAACGCCAGCCAGGTGACCAACGCGAGTGCAACCACGACCAGTATCACGGCGCCCAAATGCAGTACGGCTTTTTTCTCGGAGGCGTAAATCACGATCGTTGACATGGCACCCGGCCCGGCGAGCAGCGGGATGGCGAGTGGCACCACCGCGATAGATGATTTTTTCGCCGCTTCTTCGGCTTCTTCCGGTGTTGGGTCGTCCGTCGTTGGGGCCGCCTGCATCATGGCGATGGCATTCAGCATGATCAAAATGGCCCCGCCCACTTTAAAACTAGCAATGGAAATGCCAAACATTTGCAGCATCGTCTCGCCCAGCAGTGTGGCGATAATCAAGGCGACGCCGACCGTTTGTGCGGCTATACGGGCGATGTGTTTGCGTTCGGCATCCGATTGGTCCGAGGTCATGGTCACAAAAATCGGAATAATGCCGAGCGGGTTAACGATCACGATCATCGCCACAAAAATTTTCATATACGCGGCAATACTCAGCGTGCCTTCGAATGCCATTCCATCAAGCATGACTAATCCCGGGTTGGATGGGTAATATTGCTGCGCATTTTGAACTGGTCAACAAGATATTCGTGCAAGCCCTCGCAGGCGGCTTCGATCAAATCCAGCGCTTGTTCAAAATCCTGTGGCTTGCCTTGATACGGGTCCGGTACTTCGAATTCGTCGTCCTCACCGCCATAATCCATCATCAATTCGATTTTATTTTGTAGTCGTGTCGGGCACATTGCCAGCAAATGCCGCCGGTTGGTGTCGTCCATGGCAATCACATAATCAAACCGCTCAAAATCACTCGGGCTGACTTCACGCGCCCGCAACGGCGTCAGGTCGTAGCCACGTTTGGCCGCATGGGCAATCGCCCGCGGGTCTGGCGGCGCCCCCTCGTGGTAGCCGTGGGTGCCGGCCGAATCGATGTCGATCTTGCCTTTGAGTGGACCATCGTCAACCATTTTTCGAAACACACCCTCGGCCGTCGGTGAACGACAAATATTGCCCATACACACAAATAAAACTTTCATGCGAACTCACCCGTATCGTCTTTGCCGCCCAACAACAGCAGCTTGTTTCGCATCAGACGCAAATCATCCCGCAACCGCGCCGCCTTTTCAAATTCAAGATTACGCGCCGCATCCAGCATCTCGCGTTCAATTTTACGGATCGCCACATCCATTTGTTTTTCAGTCATGACCTCGTATTTTTTACGGTCCTGCGCAGCGCGTTTGTCTGCGTTGCGGGCATCGCGCTTTTCATCCAGGTCGTACACGCCATCAATAATGTCCTTGATGCGCTTGGTCACTGAGCGCGGCGTGATGTTATTCGCCAAATTAAACGCGACCTGCGTGGCGCGCCGCCGATTGGTTTCAGATATCGCCCGTTTCATCGAATCGGTCTCCCGATCGGCATACAAAATCGCCGTGCCATTCAGATTTCGCGCGGCGCGACCAATGGTTTGAATCAACGAACGGGTGCTGCGCAAAAATCCCTCCTTGTCGGCGTCAAGAATAGCAACGAGGGATACCTCTGGAATATCCAGCCCTTCTCGCAACAAATTAATGCCGACCAATACGTCAAACATGCCGGCGCGCAGATCACGAATGATTTCAACCCGCTCCACGGTATCAATATCCGAATGCAAATAACGTACCTTGACGCCGTGTTCAGCCAGGTAGTCGGTTAAATCTTCTGACATACGTTTGGTCAAGGTGGTCACCAACACCCGCTCACCCACCAACACCCGTTTGTTGATTTCCGATAACACGTCATCTACCTGAGTGGTGGCAGGCCGAACAAAAATCATTGGGTCAACCAATCCGGTCGGCCGCACCAATTGCTCGACCACCTGTGCGGCGTGTGCCTCTTCATACACAGAAGGTGTTGCCGAGACAAAGACAGTCTGGCGCATCATCGCTTCAAATTCATCAAAACGCAGCGGCCGGTTGTCCATCGCGGACGGCAGACGAAAACCAAATCCCACCAAATTTTCCTTGCGGGCACGATCCCCCTTGTACATGCCGCCGACCTGCGGAATGGTGACGTGGCTCTCGTCGATGATCATCAGCGCGTCTTTGGCCAAATAATCAATCAGCGTCGGCGGCGGTGAACCGGGCGGACGGCCGGTCAAATGTCGTGAGTAGTTTTCAATCCCCTTGCAAAAGCCAATTTCATTAAGCATTTCCAAATCGAACGTGGTGCGTTGCTGGATACGTTGTGCCTCCAGCAATTTGCCTTCCTGTTGGTAATACTCGATGCGGTCACGCAACTCGGCCTTGATGCCTTCCATCGCGCCCAGTGTGCTGGCACGGGTGGTGACGTAGTGGCTCTTGGCATACACCGTATATCGCGGCACCTT
>JANPNU010000028.1:0-5371 GCA_031427615.1 Burkholderiales bacterium | reverse complement strand
AGAGTTTACCAAGTACGTCGGCATGGATGTACACGCGGCCACCATTGCGGTTGCCATTGCAGACAGCCAATCAAGTGAAGTTCGTTTTTTTGGACAGATCGCCAATACGACTGAGGCCATGCTAAAGCTCGTTAAACAATTCAGCACAGACGGGGCGAAGCTCTCGTTTTGCTACGAAGCCGGGCCTTGTGGCTATGGCTTACACCGACAGCTTCTCGCCCTTGGCCATCACTCCATGGTCGTCGCCCCCTCGCTCATTCCTAAAAAAGCAGGCGACCGGGTCAAGACCGACCGCCGCGATAGCCTCATGCTGGCCAGATTGCATCGTGCGGGTGAACTCACCGCCGTCTGGGTGCCCGACGACGAACACGAAGCGCTGCGAGATCTCACCCGCGCACGGGGTGACTTAAAAGATCTGGAGCGTCGCGCACGACAACGCCTACTCGCCTTCTTGCTGCGCCATGCCCGCCGCTACGACGGCAAATCTAACTGGACACAAGCGCACTTTAGATGGCTGGAGACCGTCAAATTCGACCATCCCACCCAGCAGATCGTGCTGCAAGAATACATTGATACCGTACAAAGCGTCACCAAACGTGTTGCCGCACTGGATAAGCAAATTGAGTGCACCGCCCGACAAGCCACCGTCTGGCCAGTAATCGAGGCCTTAATGGCGTTACGCGGGGTACAACTGTTGACCGCCACCATCACGGTCGCCGAGATTGGCGATTTGACGCGCTTTGCCAGCCCCGCCAAGCTGATGGCCTATTTGGGGTTGGTGCCCAGTGAGCACTCATCGGGGGCGAAACAAAAGCGTGGCGGCATCACCAAAACGGGTAACAGCCACGTCCGGCGGGTTTTGGTGGAGGCGGCGTGGGCATACCGATTCCCCGCACGCAAAACGCGTTGTGTGCAAAAGCGCGCGGAGAAATGTGATGAACAGGTCCAGGCGATTGCCTGGAAGGCGCAAAAACGTTTGTGTCATCGCTACCAACACTTCATCAACGGCGGCAAGCTAAAAGTACAAGCTTGTACGGCGGTGGCTCGTGAGCTGGCAGGCTTCATTTGGGCGATTGGACAGGAGCTCGCCACACCCACCACCACCGCCAATAACGATGCGCCATGCTGACCCCCGACTTATCCACCGCGGCATGCGTTTGTGCTTAATTGAAGAGCACGCACACCGCCGTGGATAAGTCGGCAACCGTGCCAGGCCCACGCCTAATAACCAGCCAACCAAGAATCAACCACCAATCATAATGAACCGAGTATGTTGAACGCAGCGCAAGCCATCAGAGGAGAACCCTTGTAAACTTCTTGAGGCGCTTGGCAACGAGCAGACCCTCGCTTTTAGACCAAGGCAGCTCCACGACGATTTCTTGTCATGCGGTATCCAACCCGCGTATATCAGACTGATCAACCGTCGTTACTGCTTGCGTTGCGCTCAACGTATTCCACCATTTCAACAGCAAAGAAAAAACACAGCTATGCACTAAACTTGACAGGTCAATACATATCAGAAGTTCCCATTAACCGCCAATAGGTCCGTTTTGTTCCCCCCGACGCTCGTTTTTTATCGATTGATTCATTTACCGGTCGATTTTTCGTTTTGAGTGCATCAGTCACACCGGCAAATGAAACAAAAAATGCCACAACCCATCACCCGTTCACAATCATTCGCCCTCAAAATAGCGCTCGCGCGCATACACCGGTCGCGGCAGCAGCCATCCATTAAAATACGCGTCATGCCCAATATCGGGGCAATATTACATTGCGATGGACCACCGCCACACACGCACCCACCGCAGCTTTGCCACAGACCGACATGATCGCCAGCAAATCAACCAAACAGCCCTTTCAGGAATTCACATGACCACCCCCAATTACCCGGTAGCGCAACGTATGCGAAACGTGTCGTCGTCGGCGATTCGCGATTTGCTCAAACGTGCAGCCGAACCCGGCATGATTTCGCTCGCCGGTGGATTGCCCGCTCCGGATCTCTTCGATTTTGCCGGACTCGCCAAGGCCAGTGCCGAAGTCATGCAAGACGCACCAATTGCAGCCTTGCAATATGGCGTCACCGCCGGCCAACCGGATTTACGTCAGGCGCTGACCGCGGTCATGCAAATGCGTGGCGCAAAAGTGGATGCCAGCGAAATCATTGTCACCACCGGCTCACAACAAGGCATTGATTTGATGGCGCGGGTGATGTTGGATGTGAATGACGTGGTCTGTATCGAACGGCCCTCGTATCTGGCTGCGATACAAACCTTCGCGCTCGCTCAAGCCAAATTTATCGGCGTGGAAGTGGATGAACAAGGCATGGATGTTGATGCCCTCGAAAAAATGCTCGATACCTGCACTGTCAAACCAAAACTAATTTACACCGTGGCAACTTTCGCCAATCCATCCGGCACCACCATGTCACTCGCACGCCGTAAAAAATTATTACAACTGGCGGTCAAACATCAAGTGTTTGTGATTGAGGATGACCCTTATGGCGAGTTGCGCTCGCGCGGTGATGCCCTGCCACCGTTGATTACCCTCGCCAAAGACATTGCCGGTGCCGAGGCGTGGTGTGGTTATCTTTCCACCCTTTCCAAAATTCTTGCGCCGGGCTTTCGCATCGGTTGGATGGTGCTGCCAGCGGCGTTGCGCAACTACGCCGAGATTGCCAAACAAGGCATGGATTTGCATACCTCAACCTTCACCCAAGCTGTTGCGGCTCGATACCTCGAATCCGGCCGATTATACGAACGCCTGCCGGGCATTCGCGCCAGTTACAAAGAACGCAACGAAGCATTGGCCGACGCGCTCAAGCGTTATTTGGCCGGGGCATTAACGTACACACAACCTGACGGCGGTATGTTCTTATGGGCGAAGTGGACCGACATCCGCATCAATTCGGAAAAATTATTGTCGTTCGCGGTCGCCGAAAAAGTCATTTTTGTTCCGGGTGAACATTTTTATGCCGATGCACCGGTGCGGCATTCTATTCGATTGAGTTTTGCCACTCCCACGCCCAAACAAATCGACGAAGGTATTCAGCGACTCGCCGTGGCGGTTGAAAAAATGCACCTGACGAAAAATTCGGTTGCGAAAGCGGCGTAGACCACCCGCTATCGAGTTCTGGCATCCACGCCAGCGGTGGGTCGAAAGTGATTGTTGGCCAGGACCAAATGACGCTCGCGCAACAAGCAAACGTTTTGGCCGACCGCCAGACCCACACCAAGTGGAATCACTCCTGTCCGGTTAAATGCTCCATGCCGAGCCCGAGAACGAGCATTGGCGCGGGCTGCAGGCCGATTTAGTTTGGTGCCGATTTGAAACTTGATTCCTCATTTTCGGGTGGGTTCCCAGGGTCGGTGCCCCGGGAGATGCGCTTCGAAAGTGGGCAAGCATTTTTAACCGGACAGTAGTGAAGTGGAATGGCAACCATCGACGACACATAACGGCCAAACCACTTCGACAACAACACCGTCAAAATGCACCAAACGTTTGTTGTTTCATGATCTCCGCCAATCCAATCGTGTCGTCTCGATACTTAACGTATGATGCTCGATACGATGGACTTAATCAGACCTTCCCTAACTTATTGGCGAAGCATTTGTCCGCCTAAGCTGCGCACCTAATGGCTGCCCAAGACCTCGTTACGCTGGATCACAATACGGCCAGCTGCTTTGCGGACTGCGCGTTGCATTGTTTGGGGCAGCGTTATCCCTTCGCCATGCAGCATCTTCGCACCGGCGATAACGACACGGCGGCACCACACGTCGTTCATCCGATGTTTTTTGGCAGCTACGATTGGCACTCGAGTGTGCATATGCATTGGTCATTGATTCGTCTGTTGCGAAACGACCCAAACCTGCCACAGCGCGCCGCCATTCATCAACACTTTGCCAGCCGGTTTACTGCGGCAAATGCGCGTGCGGAATTCATTTACCTGCAAAAAAATCCCAACTTTGAACGGCCATACGGCTGGGGCTGGTTGTTACAGCTTCACAGTGAGTTACTCATCTACGCTACACAGTACGCGCCAGCCCAACGCTGGGCAAAGTGCCTGCTGCCGTTGGTCACACAGATTCTTGAAAATTGGTGCCGGTTTTTGTCGGTATCACACTACCCGCAACGCGCCGGCACCCATGCCAATAGCGCCTTTGCCATGACCCTTGCCTGGCGTTATGCCAATCAACAAAACAACAAACATGCGCAACGCGCAATGTCTGATGCCGCCCGCCGCTGGTTTGATGACGACAAGAAATACCCGGCCGAATTTGAGCCAAGCGGCAGTGACTTTTTGTCGGCGGGATTATGCGAAGCGTTGTTGATGAGTGAAGTGCGCGGCAAACAATTTGGGGATTGGTGGCAACAGTTCAAACCGAACGCAAACGCGATAAAGACGTGGCTGGAACCGGTTGTGGTTGGCTCGCGTACCGATGGACAACTGGTGCATTTGGATGGCTTGAATCTGTCGCGGGCGTGGTGTCTGCGCACCCTCGCGGCAAAGTTGCCGCAACATCACGTTGCGTTTACCAAAGCGGCCGAACGCCACCTTGCCGCATCAATGCCACATGTTACGGGTGGTGATTTTGTTGCAACGCATTGGCTGGTGAGTTTTGCGTTGCTGGCGATGACGGATGTGCCCATGAGTGGTAAAGACTTACAAAGCTAATTTTCCTATCGACGAACTCAAAATCATTTCGACCGTGGTCCATTTAATTCACGCGGTTGTGCCCGCGCTGTACGATGTGGAGCGGGACACCATTGAGTTGGATGCGGGGACGGCGGGGCATTGTACGAAATATCACAAAACAATTGACGCTGACCCCTTTTATTACGCGGTATATCAGCGTCAAACTCTTCGACGCAAGTCTGGCGGGCATCGAGCCCGCCAGACCTGGCACGCGTTCGGGGTAAATGCCTGCGGCATTCAACATAACTGCGTCTTTGGCAAAGTTGCGCCAGTCGTTCGCTGCGCTCGCTTGGTGTCACAACCGCTGCGCGCCCTGCGGGTTCGCCAAAGTGCAGTTATGTCTTGCGCCCCTCTCTCCTGCCGCCCGTGCGGCTGCGCCCAACGGGCTAAGACCCATGTCAGTGTGCTCGCGCGAAAAGGCTGCGCCAGCACAGTCATTCAGTCACGCGCTATCGCGCCGGTGTGGTGGTGTGGTTTCTCCCCCGCCCACCCGCAGTCACAGCCACGCGGCTCGCGCTGCGCTGCTCGTTCCCGCGTGTCTGCGCCGGCTCCCGTCCGCCCCAGAGGGGCTCCCCTAAAGTCAAAAACAAAACCCCAAGCACTACCATTCATGGGCATCTTCGGCACAAATGCCGTGAAGGTGCCCGTCCTGATTGCACTTTGTGTTTTTAATAAAAG
>JANPNU010000027.1:0-4953 GCA_031427615.1 Burkholderiales bacterium | reverse complement strand
GGTCGAGCTTGTAGCCAAGATTAGGAATTGGGCGACCCGCTTCGTCAATACATCCAAATCCACAATAAACCAAACCTACTTCATGCCCACCCAATTGCATGAACACCGCAAGCTGCTTTTCTAATTTTGTCGGAAGCCAGACATCGTCTGCATCGACCATAGCAACAAACTCTGACGTGATCATTTTCAAGCCAAGATTTCTAGCTGAAGAAACACCAGCATTGGGTTGCGATACACACTCAATCGTAATGGCTGGGTTATCAGCAGCAAAACGGTTAACCGTTTCTACTGTGCTGTCGCTTGAACCGTCGTCTACAACGATGATGCGAACCGGTCGTAAAGTTTGGGAAACAACAGATGCAAGTGTTGTCGTAATGTATGACTCCGCGTTATACGCGGGGATGATTACTTCGATGTCAGCTGAATTCATTTAAGGAATCCATCTCGCAGCATGCAAAAAAATGATTGCCGCTGAAACCGGTCAAATGCAGGCGAGATTAAAAAATCCTTGCCTGCTTTGCGCATTAACTGCCAACATGTCTCGTCAAAGTACTGCAATGCGTCAAGCATCGCCTCGAGACTTGAATAATTTCGGTAGTCAATAAAAGCATTTGCTGGTACACGTTCAGCAATATCTGGGGCGCCAAAATAAACAGGAACGCAACCGGACCTTAAACAGTCGAATATTTTCTCGGTTATGTAGCCTGGCTCTTCTTTCATGTTTTCAAAACAAAGACCAAACCTATAGTTGGGATAAATATCAAATTTACTACTGACAACGCCTTTCCACGAAGGGAAAGTTTTATCCCAACCAGGCCCATAGTGGTCAAAGTCGCATGAGTGTTTTACTTCCATATAGCGAATAGCGGCAACACGAAGCGTGTAAAGTTCATTGCTAACGGTAGAAGTTTTGTTTCCAGAAAAATTGCACAGCAGCTTTCTAACTGAAAAATCAACGCTTTCAGGATGCGCGACGATAGGTGGCTGCGGCCAAACGATAGGCGAGTAGGGTTCGCCCCTGGAAAGAAGCCCCTCACTCCAGGTAAATATACGGGCAAACTTTCTATGTGCAGATGTCAAATAATTGTCTGGCGATACAACGGCTGGCTCCCACAACATCACAGCTAATCTGGCAGACAAGCCAGCAGAAATGCAGCGCTTATAAAAATCTTTTTCAGGCGTGTTGCGCCGAAGAATGGCGCGCAATAACTGTTTGAAATTATGACGATCAACTGCGATCGCTGGCATAGCCATAAACACTATCTAATCCACTTCCTCCAGCGCGCCCTCATAGCGGTAGCTGGTAACAATGCGCACACCTATCTTTTCAAATTCATTGCGTGCATAAACCCACGGCGCATGACCCAAATCGCCAACTGGTGCATCAAACATACCGGCATCTAATGGCGATGGAGGGTGAAAAACGATCGTACGTAGGCTGTTGGTGTGCATATCAGCATCAGCTACATGTAGTGGAGGCGCATTTATCATCAACGAAATATTTTGTTTCTTAAACGAATTGCTGAATCGCGAAAAAAGCGATAAGGGCGATTGACCCTCGACATCATTTTATTAAGGTCATTGCACGCCATCAAAATCTCATCGCGATCATCGGGAAATCGACTGATCAATCTTTCTGAAATTTGTGAGACCAACACTGCGCTATCCTGGCGTGTAGTCTGACCAGACAACTGCGACTGATCATGGCGTACGATAGCTACCAAGTCATTTACGGCTAAATCAGTTGCAGGCAAACCCACAAGGTGTGAAATGTTGGCACAAGCAATAGCGTGAACGCGCGTCGCAATCAAATCCGCCTTTACGCGACTTAAACTGCCTGCAAGCTCGCGATAATGAACAAGTCGTTCAGGCAAATTAGCAAATTCACAGTTGCGCGACATGCGTGACCACAAATCAAAGTCTTCTGGCGGATTCCGGTCTGGTGCAGTCGGGTAGCTATCAGCGGCTAAAACCATGCGGCGGCGGAGCATTACTGAGCTGTGAACAAAGTAACTGTCAAAGAGCGACATGACTTGCATGCTTCCGTTTCCAATCGGATGGCTGTGTCCACGACTGTTAAGTTGGCCATCCTTTAATATCTTCGACCATGTACCAACTACACCGCAATTTGGATGTGCGTCCATAAACGCAAGCTGTTTTGAGAAGCGGGAAGGCAAACTTAAATCATCTTGATCTTGACGCGCCAAATACTCCCCGCAAGCCATTTCAACGCCACGCCTTAAAGTCAACGCCAACCCGCGATTTTCTTGATTGACAATCTTGACACGCGAATCACGAAATGATTCAAGTACTTCGATACTGCCATCGGTTGAGCCGTCATTTATTGCGATCAACTCAAAATCAGCAAAATCCTGGGCAAGAATACTGTCCACGGCATCCCCGAGGTAGGGCACACCGTTATAGACTGGCAAAATGACACTAACTCGGGGCATAAGCGGGCTTACAGCCTGACCCATTCGGGTGGCAGCAGGTCGGCACTGTCCAGTGCTGCAGTCTTGAACCAGCGCTGCGGCGCAATGACAATTTTTTCTTTTGACGGATTGAGCCAGGCGCCCCACCAACTGAAAGAACTGTTGGCGATGATGTGGTGCCGACAACCGCTCATGAGGCGCAAGTCTTCGTAGTTACGATCAGCACCGTTATGCCGTACGAGCACCATCTCGAAAGGAATTCGGAAATTCTCGCGAACCCAATCCGGGTCGTCCGAAAAAACATAAAAGGTAGGCACTTCTGCGCAGCGTTCGGCGATGTAGCGGGCCGCAGCCTCGTAATAAGCGATGTCGCAGGTACCATGCACCGAGTTGGCTTGGGTGTTGGAAACGTAGTCGCCGCGACGTATGTGCACCGACACCGGAATGCCAGACCGGAGCCGCTCGATGCATTCGAGGTTATCGGCAACAGCCGGCGTCTTCACCGAAAGCTCGGCGCGTATCAGGTCAGCATGGTCAGCAAAGTAGCGCTCGCATTGCCAGTAGCCAGCCAGCGTCGTGTTGCCGGGCAGAGCCAGCACAGCCGAATCGAACCGCAGGCCGCTCTCGCGGTAAAGCGCTGGCGCGCCGAGCCCGACAAGGTCGCGCAGGCGATCAAGCACCTGGCTACCAGTGCCGGCCGGTTGCCGCCGGTCGGTCACCTCAGCAGAGATCGCCAGGTGATGTAGCCCATAGTTGTGCAGGCGATAAATCTTGAACTCGCTTGCATCGAGCCGCAAGCCCACACCGCAGCGCAAGGCGAGCGCGCGGCCTGCAGCGTACTGAAACATCTGGTTGCCGAGGCCACCGACGAGCTGGGCAGTGATCATTAACGAATTTTCATAGGTGGTCAGTTCAGACTGGGCATCAAGTGCGATCTCGTGGTAGATGCAAATGGATTAATCTTTCAGCGTCCAATTTTCCCAGATGAAGTCGAACTGGTAGGTTGGTCGATGGGTCTGCGCCAGCCGCACACGTATCGAATCCACGCGTAGCCGGGCTTCAGGGAAAAAATCATGAAATTGCACTTGCAGATTCCTGATTTTACGAATCCAACCTGTTTGAATCAGGTGTTCCACGAGCGGGTATTCGCCACCTTCTATATTGATCTTCATCAAACCGATCTCTTCAATCCGATTATCGTGGCACCACGAATCAAAAGCCACCACTCTGGCAGCAACGCTTTGATCGCCAGAAACCACAGAGGAGGACGCATCGCCTTCGATCGAAAACCTGAGTTCACCGTCCTCGCCGCCGAGCCCGCACTGATGTACAACAATGCTGCTGTTTTGCCGGAATCGGCGCCGAACTCCTTCGGCAAACTGAGGAATCGGCTCGAACACATGAACTGTGCAAAGGTAGCGTGAGTAGATATCGCTAGCCCATTGACCTTCATAGCCGCCGACGTCGAGCACCACGTCGCGGCTCGACAGCGAATATTCCATGCGCAGCATTTTTTCGCCGTTCGCTGCCAGCCAAAGCTCATGCGGTGTGGGAGGCACGACTTCCGGCGCAGCGGGAGGATCGAGACGATCTGCCCGGTAACCAGCCCTGGCGGACAGGGCGCGCAGGCATTTGGCAATAAATTTCGACGGCATAGGTTTGATGCTTCTTAATTCTTGAAATGGACTGGAATCGGGTCAGCGTATAGCAAACGTCACAAGCCAGCAAAGAGTTTCGGGTACTTGTCCCGTAACGCGGCGAACCTAGGCACTTCAACCTGCCCATTCGGAAGCAACAATTTTACGGTACGTTGCAACGCTGGCACACACATCAGGGCTTTCGAGAGCGACATAAGATTCGCAAAGAACTGCTGGTGATCAAGGTAATGCGCGCGCGCACGCGCTATCGCGTCAGCGCGCTCGTCGTAGGCGCGGCTGTCGGCGCTTAGCCTCGCTATTGTTTCGATGCTCTGCACCGGTGAATTGATGTCGATAGCGATATAACCATCGCGCGGAAAATAGCGGTCCAGATTCGAGCAACCGTGGAAAAATGGCAGGCATTGCGCAAGCCAGGCATCAGGCAGTTTTTCAGTCAAAAAATCATCACCCGCAAAGTTTTCGATGACGACCGCATAACGGTACAGAGACAACAAGGCCCACTTTGAATCGAAGTCGTTGAAACCGCGCCCGTAAACATCGACCCTGTCGCCCAAGGCATCCTTGAGCTTCGTTGTAAATTCGAGGCGTTTTTGGTGCCCCTCGGTGAAAGCCTTGTCAGAAGTGATCACACAAAGGTTGCGGGTCTTTTCGGGCGCAGGCATACCCATCAGTTCGTCGTAGCTCTTTTCGATGAACCACGGGTGCGCCTGTTGCAGGCGCCATTGGCGCGGGTGCACGATGTCGTTACGGCCGCTCACGACGTGCGAAAACTGCCGCAGGAAAGCGGGCTGATAGCCTCCGATGGAGTCCGGCTCGCCGGTGATAAACACGGTACGCTCCGGGGGGCATTGCACCTTTTGCGC
>JANPNU010000026.1:0-11876 GCA_031427615.1 Burkholderiales bacterium | reverse complement strand
ATGTCCAGACTTTGCTCCAGCACCGTGCCATCAGTCAGTTTCAGTACCTGTACGGTTCCTTTCGGCGACACGTCAAGCATGGCTTGTGGTTTATCCCTTAGCTTCACTTCCTGCTCGTTTACCGCAACGCCACTAATCGTAATGGCTAGGCGGGCACGAATGGCATAGGGGCAGCGGCGAAATGTATAGAGAAGTGGCGGCGGGGTCATTGGTTACGGTGCGCCGTGAACGGCCGGCCCACGCAGGGCGGTGCCGCCTCGATTGCCGTTGTGCGTGCCGTTGTCAATGGTGACAATTCCGTTCACCAGCACGTAGTCGAAACCGGTGGAAAATTGATGTGGGTTTTCGAAGGTGGCACGATCGGTCACGGTCTTTTCGTCAAAAATTACCACGTCCGCCGCATACCCCTCGCGCAACAAGCCGCGCCCAACGAGCTGGAATTTTTGTGCGGCAAGCGAGGTCATGCGTCGAATTGCGTCTTCAAGGCCGACAATTTTTTCGTCCCGCACATATTTGGCGAGTATTCTGGCGTTGGTGCCATAGCTCCGTGGGTGCGGCATGCCACGCCCGTTTTGCACACCACCATCGGCGCCCACCATATTAAATGGGTAGGCCATAAACAGCCGTACATCGTCTTCATGCATGCCATGAAAAATCATTTGCGCGCCACCGGCGATCAGGAGGTCAACAATGGTTTCAGCTTCCGTTGCCATGTTTTCAACGCGCATCCAGTGTTTGTTGATTGCCGAAATACTCATTCCATTGAGAGCCGGATTGGCCACATGCCGTGCCACCACTGCATAGGCAAAGCTAGGACGTTTGGAGGCGTGTGCACTGGCTAGTATTTCCGCAGCGATTTTTGCCCGTTGCATGGGCTCGGTCAATCTTGCCTTGGCCACGTCGTCACCACCTTCCCGCGCCCAATCCGGTAGCAACACGCTTAGGCTGGTGCTGCTGGCGGTATAAGGGTATTGATCAATGGTGACATCTAGGCCGTCGCGGCGCGCCTGTTGGATGAGGGCAAGGGTTTCCTTTGCGCGCCCCCAGTTCGCCGGCGCACTCACCTTGAAGTGTGAAATTTGTACCGGCATATTGGCCGCCCGGCCAATATCGAGCGCCTCGTTGATGGCCTCAACTACTTTGCTGCCCTCGTTGCGAATATGCGAGGCGTAGATGCCATGATGTTTTGCAGCAGTTTTCGCCAAGCCGATGACTTCGTCCGTGTTGCTGTACACCCCGGGTAAATAGATGAGTCCGGTCGACAGGCCAACCGCACCGTCACGCATCGCGATGTCCACCAACGCCTGCATTTTTTGTTGATCGTCCGGTGTCGCCGCACGGTTGTTTAGCCCCATCACTTGTCGACGTACGGTGTTGTGGCCGACCAGCGAAGCGACATTGATTGACGTTCGATCCCGGTTGATTCTCGCGAAAAATTCCCTCAGGCTGTCGGCGGATCCACCGCAGTTTCCAGTGATCACGGTCGTGACACCGTTGAAAATATAGTTGTCCGCGGTCGGTCGTTCAAACAATCCAAATTCAATATGGCCATGCACATCGATAAAACCTGGCGCAACAATCCGGTTTTTGGCATCGATGATGCGATGTGCCGGCGTGGACGCCAGTTTGCCAACTTGGATGATTTTCCCACTCTTGATCGCCACATCACCATAAAACCAATTGTTGCCGGTGCCATCCACAATGCGGCCATTGGTGATCAGCACATCGGCGACTGCGGTCGGCACCATGTCAGAGCTGGCGCAGCCGCCGACCAGGGTGAGCACTAAAAGGACAAAGTATCGATGCATAGATGGTGTAATGGGAGTGGCTCGAATAAGGGGAGTTTACTTTGAATGAAATTGAAACGGCAAGATTGATCCTGCGCAGATTCACGCTGGATGACGCCGTGTTTTTCCGAGAACTTTTGAACGACGCCGACTGGATTCGGTTTATCGGCGACCGCAATATCCACTCCGACGAGGAGGCCCGCGCCTATCTCGCCAAGAGTTATCTCTCCCAATACGAAAAAAACGGCTTTGGTTTGAACCTTGCGGCACTCAAGAACGGCATGCCGATAGGCATGTGTGGATTGATCAAACGTGACGGTCTCGATGATGTGGATATTGGCTTTGCTTTTTTTTGCCGACACATCGAGGCAAGGGTTATGCGGTTGAGGCGGCGCGAGCCGTGCTTGATGATGGGCGCAATGTACTGCATAAAAAACGGGTGATTGCGATTACCCTTCCTGAAAATTTCACCTCAATCTCCCTGCTCAAAAAAATAGGGATGCGTTTTGAGACGATGGTGCAGTTGACAGGTGATGGCGATGAATTGGCAATGTATGCCATTGATCTGGAGTTAATGGATAAGTTGAAAGAAAGGCCGTAGAATTCGGCCAGATTGTCAAACAATTTTACTCGCCGCAGCATGGATCGATTTGCCAATCTGGCATGAGTGATTTTCGTTTGGTACAAGTTTGACTCATTAACCGGAGCCGCGCAGATGCACGCTTTGCACCGAATAATTATTGTTAACAAATCGCCTGTCGCGATTGTCGGTCGCAGTCTGGTTATGTTTGGGACGTTGCTACTGGTAATTTTTACCGCCTACGCGCAAGCGCAAACCAACTTACCGTTGTCCAAACGCGGTGGTATTGATATTGACGGCAACAATAAGAGTGTGTTGTTGGTTCGCGGCACCGGTCATTCTGGCGCAGCTGTTTTGTCAGGAGGCCGATTGGTGAATGGCCAGTTTCAATTTACACCATAAACGGATCCGGGCAGCGGCTTTCGTTTGGTCGGTGTGACAGATTTTGATGGCAACGGCAAATCGGATTTGGCGTTTCAAAATATTTCGCAAGGCGAATTGGGTGATGTAAAGAGCTGGAACGACTTTCAACCTGCCAATGAGCGCCTGTTCCGTCAGGTTAAACAGGTTTGGGATGTGCAGGCAGTCGGCGATTTCGATGGTGATGGTCGTGGTGATTTGGTTTGGCGCTACGTCGTCAGTAATTCAGCTGATACCGGTGTGTCGTATATCTGGTTTACCAACCCAACCGGGCCGCCAACCGTGCGCAAGCGCGGTGGTGCACCCCTGGCGTGGAAACTGATAGGTGCGGTGGATTTAAATGGTGATGGCGCCGCTGACATGGTTTATGTCAGCCCGGATAACAGTATTCGCGTGTTGATGGCATCCTCCGGTCGCACCTGTGCCAACTATGCAGCCGGCGTGATTCCGTCGGGATTTGTCGCGCTAGCATTGGCGGATTTCACCGGCAATGGCCGCGGCGACATTTTGATCCGCAATCCCGCCAATGGCCAGATGGCACTGATTTCGCTGAATGCCAGCGGCATTGTGCCGCCGCCGTACACCGGCATGCCGGACGACCCGAATGCGTCGTGTACATCTACCGTCGCAACCATTCCGAATACCAGCGTCACGTTGCCAACGAGTGACTTGACTTGGCAGCTCTATGGGACGGGGGACTTTAACGGTGATGGCGTTTTTGACGTTGTCTGGTTGCGAGTCGATGGCACCATGGCGATGTGGCAAATGAACAGGAACAATGCCGCACCGACAGTCGTGGCGAATGTTGGCAATGTACCCGCTGGTGCGACCAACTATGTGGTATTTCACGGTGTGGCTAGTGCCCGTTCACCAACCACCAGCTTTTCACGGATTCAGGCAAAATTTTTTGCGCCCACCTGCAATAGTTGCCACACTGCCGGCCATCCGTTTGCAATTCAATCGGGACTGGTGCTCGATGACGCGGTCGCATATCGCAATTTGGTGAATGCGACGGTTAAAAATATCCATGCAGTGGCCGACGGCATGAAACAAGTTGTGCCACGGAACCTGGAAAAAAGCCTGCTGTACCAAAAGCTGTTGTTATGGGATCCGGCGAAGCCGCAAAATTTTGGCAGCCCCATGCCACTAGGCGCGACGTCGCCCAGCGTTGGCCAGTTGGAATACATCAAACAATGGATCGAAGCGGGCGCACTCGAATCAGGTGACAGTCTTGATCCGGCATTACTCGACGACAAAGCCTTGCCGAGTTATGCCCCGTTTGTGCCTTTGACGCCGCCAACAAGCGGCTATCAACTGGCGATTGAATCATTTTTGATTCAAGCCAATTTTGAGCGTGAACTATTTGTCCTGCGTGAGTTGAAAAATCCGGCACCGATATATGTGTCACGGATCGAAACACGCATGCGCGCCAATTCCCATCATTTGTTGTTGTACACATTTCAAAACAATACGCCGGCGTCAATCATTCCACCCGCAAACCTGGTAAGGGATATTCGTAATCCAGATGGCAGTCTAAATTTTGTGAATATGTTACCGATGGGGTATCACTCGTTTTTCGCCGGCTCAATGACGCCGGAGGGGGGCTACGCATTTCCGGCCGGTGTTGCCCTTCAGCTGCCTGCAAACACCAAACTCGATCTCAATGCGCACTATGCCAACAGCAGCACCAGCAGTATTGTCGGGGAAGCCTATGTGAATTTGCATACGATTCCTGTGTTACAGGTCACACAAATCGCCCGTACGCTCAATCTTGCCAATACAACTATCCCGCTGCCACCGATGCAACGAACGACGCATAGCAAGACGTTTCTATTTTCGACCACCACGCGAATTCTGATGCTGACGTCTCATAGCCATCAACTCGGTGAGCGTTTTGTTATTCGCATTAAAGGTGGCGCGCGTGACGGCGAAGTGGTTTATACCAATACCGAATGGGCGCACCCGGCAATAGTCACCTTTGATCAGCCGATCATATTGCAGGCGGGTGAAGGATTAACGTCAGAGATCACTTATAACAACACCACCAGCAGCCTGGTGAGTTTTGGGCTGACCAGTCTGGACGAAATGGGGATTATTTTTGGCTACTATTATTAACCCACCCAATGAGAATGGAACGATGGCTGTGCGCAACAATCGTTCGCGAAACGATTTGCCTGGTTTGACCATTACCGAAGCGGTCGGTCGCGCAATTTGAGCAAAATGGATTGCAGACGGGTTGCAGTGATTGCATCCACGACCGGTGTAGATATAACTGCTGCAATCCATTGCTCGATATCACTGTTCGAAACCGTCACCGCTTGCCGTGCCTCAATCGCATTTTTCATGGCGCGAAGTTTCATTTCCCGACGAGCCGCCTGAAATACCGGTGGCGATTCTATGTCCAAGGCGGACTCGAGTTTCAGTATTACTTCATCTGCAGTTACGGCCAAAATTGTTTTCCCCGCGACGGCGCTGTTGAAACGTGTGCATAGCGGCTTTTCCCAACTGTCGATTAATGCGGGAAGGGCCTGCCAACTTTCCTGTTCGTTGCCGGCGTGGCTTGCTTGATCTCCCTCAACCGACACACACAGTGCCAGTTTGGCTGCCAATGTGTCGCAAGATTTAGTCCAATTACGTTTTGCGCTGCCAGCTGAGAGCTGCTGGGCGGCATCACGCGCGCTGCGAAAACGTTGTTCAAGTTTGGCGGCAATGTTTCGTGGTGCCTCGCCGGTGCGGCGCCATGCTGCGTCAACTTCGACAATCGTGCGCTTAATTTCTGCGGGTGGACTATCGGCATTGAGCGCAAGCAATTTGCCGACTAATTCATTTTTGCTATTGGCATTGGTTTGCAAATTGGCGTCACGCGCGGAATTGGCGGCGTCCCGTGCCTGAAAAATGGCGTCAGTCGCAGATTTAAATTCAGCCCATAACCGATTTTCGGTATTGCGTTGTAAAGGCAATGCCTTTGCATGCTGCTGCCATTCCGATTGCAGTTCACGAACTTTGTTGATGGTGTCACGTTGCTGATTGTCAGCGGTCAACGCTTTTGCACGGGTGATGAGTTGTTCACGTTTGTTGATTTCAACCCGACGGCTGTCGTTCAGGGGTGTTTCCAGTCTGGCCGCGCTTGACTTCATCCGCGTGAGCAGGGCGGCTTGCGCTTTATGCGGCACCGTGTGTTCAATAGGTCCGAGTTTGCGCCACTCACCTTGGAAATGCTCAAGTGCGCGGACGATTTCGCGCATACCAGTGGCTGACTGCTCATCGTCTGCCGCCAATTTGATGCTGTCAAGCGTTACGATCAGCTGGTTACGTGCGGCTAGATTTTCTTGGCGGGCAACCTTTAGTTTTGCCTGTTGTGCGGAAACCGGCAGGTAGGCCGTTTTTAAAGAGCCATCAAACTTTGTCCAAAGTTCGCGGCTGGTGGCACCGCCCAATTTGTCGAGTTCTTTCCAGCGTTCGCGCAATTTTTCGATCGCGTCCGCATGTGATTTGATGTGAAGTTTTTCGTTTGTGATTGCTCTGCCCAAAGCCTCGGCTTCAGCCACCAGATCTTCCCTTACACGGCCACCGCCCCATTGTTGCCAGCCCTTGAGTCGAATGATTTCGCTTCTTAACGCTTCGATGCGACTATTTAGCGGCTGGCTGACCGGCGCGCCCTTAAGGGATGACTCAATGAGGGTGAGTGATGCCGTTGCCTCAACAACATGACCGGCAGCGAGTGCGGCTTCGGCAGTGGTAATTTGTTCGGTGAGCGCGGCAATTTTTGCGTGGCGATGGGCTTTATTTTTTTCAGAGGCGGCGTCTTTTGCCTCACGCACAGCGATATCTCGTGTTTGTTGCTGGGTTCGCCGGATTGTTTCAAATCGCGCCGTTAAAAGCCCGGCAATGGTTGGGTCGGCAACGGGCGGCAGTGCGTGCCAAGCGGCGGGTTCTCCAGCTTGATTGTCTGCAATGATCTTGTCCAGGTAGGCAAGCCGCGCATCGAGCGCACGTGCAAGTTGCAGCGCATTGCCAAGCAGATTTTTCTTGTGCGCGATATCGCGCGCTTGTGCGTCCTGGTCAAGAATGACGGGTGCGTTGGCATTTAATTGATCCGCCTTATCATAAATAGCGGCAAGTCTTTCACGATCCATACCGGTTTCTGCTACCGCAATCGAACCCGCCTGTAGTTCGGTCAATACACGATCGGTGTTGGTAGTCCAGCGTTTGACGAGGGAAATGAGGTCGCCGCGCGAACGCAACAAGTGGGTAATCTGTTCAATTATGGATTTAAAAGAGACGATCTGGGTCTCTTCCAATTTTTTGGAATCAAGCGCCTGCCACGCGCGGTCGATCTCAACAAAATGGTTTACTGGAAACTGATCCTGCGCCAATAGGCTGTTGGCGTTGGCAATTAATTCATGGGCGGTCGTGCGCGTCGTTCGCTCGGCGATCTTGAATTCGAGGCGACTTTTTGCATCCCGATGGATGCGTCGATCATGGTCGCGAAATTCACGTTCTGCGGAAATCAAACCCTCTTCGGATTGCACTGCCGCAACTGCAGATTGACGCACCTTGAGGGGCGCGTTTTCCCGGGCAATGGCAAGCAGAGCGGCGTCGTCACCGATCGCTGCGGCCAGTTTTGCCTGCCAATCCGAAGTGTCCAAAATGGCTTTATCTTTTGCGGCGGCATTTTTCGATTTTGCCGGCGTTTTTTGTACGCCAGTCGATGGCGCCGGATCGGTTTTGCTAAAAATCTTTTTGAGCATTTGAATTTTTGGTTGGGCAAGAAAGAGTACGGGAGTTGTTGAATCAGAGGCCGTGGTGGATTAGGCATTGAAACAAAGCCGAAACTATACGCGTTGTCAGGGAAAATTGTTTGCTTGGCTATGGGCGAAGTGGCCAACCGCAACGGGCTGCCTGTTTTTATGACTTTCCCCATTGTGCTGCGAAATCGGCAACATCTGCGGTGAATACGTTATGCTACCCATTAGTCGATGCGAGATGTTGCCGATATGCCACGAGCACAGGTCACAAGTCCGTCTTACCGAACCTATCGTCCCGAGACAATCGAGCGACCGTCATTGCGGCAGTTCGTCGTTTTATCTGTGCTCGGCCACATTTTAATGATCGTCCTATTGGGGGATGACACCGGGGTTCGGCGTGACGGACAATCGTGGGGAAGTCGCACGACCTTTTTGGCCAGTATGGACCCGCGCCCACCGCCACCGTCACCGTCACCATTAGCGACCCTGCAAAACTTATCCCGCCCGCCTAAAATTGGCGCGGCAACAACATCGCCTGCCCCGGTGGCACTTTCGGCCATATCGGAGGCGAGTCAATCGCCCGTACCCGACGCACCAACCATAATTGCGCCGCTGGCCGTTATTGCGGTTGAGGTGGAACGACCGCGTAGCCAGTTCGTGGTGCCCAAACAGGATGTTGAATTGTCGACGCTGGTCGTCGCCCCTCAGGTACCGGTTATTGCCGCAGGCCCCAAGCCGGATGAGCCACTGCAAGCGCTAATCGGTGTTGTCGCCATACCCGTTAAGCCAGTGGATTTGCCACCGCCGGTTGATGCGCCCGTTGTCGCGCCCACCCGCCCGCAAATTATCGCGCCAGCCACACCTGTGTTGCAGTCAGCTATTGATCACAAGGCCATTATTTTGCCGTCGCCAGCACTTCCAGCCCTGTCAAATTTGTCCGATGTTGTTTCCCGCAAGCCGGAGCCACTGCCATTTGTGGTAGCGGAGAAGCAGCCGTTGGTGCCGGTCGAAGTAAAACCAGCCGCGCACCAAAATCTTCCGATTCCGACGGCCACGCCGCCTACTCCTGTTGCACAGTCTGCGACAGAGATTCAACGCGAATCGAGCGCTGCCCCCAGCGTGGTTGATCCGCGTCTGGTAAGCGACGCCATCGTCGGTAAACGCAACGAGTCCGGCCAGGCCGCAACTCAGGCAGCCGAGCGCCGCTCATCATCATTGCTGCCGGTTGTTCCCGTTTTGCCGGTTGCGCCGCCTGCTGCGGTTGGGCAAAAGCTTGACCTCGATAATCTGCGTAGTCGAGCACGCCAGTTGGCTGCGGAAGGGGCGGAGTCGCGTCGGATGCTGCCGTTTCCAACAGTTGCCAAAGAAATTCCAAAACGGGATATCGAAAAAATCTTTGACAAGGCTTTAAAGAGGCCGGATTGTAAGGATGAATACGCCAACATGGGATTGGCGGCAATTGCACCACTGGTTCGCGATGCCATTAAGGGTGACGGCTGCAAGTGGTAGGTCATAGTGAGAAGTTGGCGATTTGTGATGACGTTTGGACAAGGCGACCTTCAGGCGGTTTATTGCCGGGATTAGCCAAGATTTTACATATCAGGGTTTGGGATGATCACGAGATTATTTTTGAGTGGATTTTCTGTTGACTGACCAACGAATAGCGGGCTATTCGAGAGGAAGAAACAGGAAATACGCCAAAAATAGGCCGTAGGCACCCAAACAGTCCCGAAGGGACGCCTAACTTGCATATTTCATGGGTCGCCCGTGGTTCTCTGGGGAGCTTACTCTGAAGGACGCTAAAGCCAATTTGGATTGTCACTTCTTCGTGATAAAAACGGGCTGCACGCTCGATAGCGGGCGCTCATTTTTGTCACAAGACGGCGCTTTTTTGTCTTCCTCCCGTGGGATAGCCAGCTATCACGTGGTCGGTCAGGCAAAAAATCACTCGCCCATTCACCCACTCTCGAACGCCCCCCTATGAAATATGCAGGCTAATGGAAAATCTCGGCTTAGTAGGGAAAATCGGCTAGAAATCGGGCAAGGGGCGAAACCCCGCGTGGCGAGACTATTTCGTAGCAAACGTGTTGACGCGTCCATACAAAAATCACGCCCAGATTGTCGATCCCGATCGCCCAGTTGGGGTCCGTCGAGCCGTGGACGTTTTCCAAGGCGGATTGGCGTCGCTGCATTTGCGCGCGCGCTTCGTCGGCGTCCCAATACACGGCGATGGTGATGGTGATTGCTTCGGCATCGCTGCTATAAATTGCACTGACCGGGTCGCTGGCAATGTCTCCATTTACCGCGTTTGCCAAACGTGTAAATGCTCCGACCGTGGTCGGTAAAAGCACCTTTAGGTCAACACCGCCTGGCATGTTTCGAGAATTTCGGTCGACCAACGCCCCGGTTAGTTTGACGCGCGCGGGAGGAGCCCTTGATTCTGACGGGCTTGGTGTGGCGATGGAGGGCGCCTGCGGCGCGCCTGCTGTCGCCACTTTAGTGCCATCCTTTGCGGCGCATGTCGGGTCTGTGAATTGATGTTGAACCATGCCGGGCGTATTGCCAGCGAACGCCGCCGCCGCCGCCGCGGTTGAGTTCTGGGTCTCGTTAACAAACAAGTCGGCCAAGTCGTATGACAACACATGGCTTGCGCCTTTGGCGATGGTACCGACATCGGTATTCAGTGCGCGGCCAGCGGTTTTGACAATTCTCCCAACATCGGCCATCAAAACTTTGGTAGCCACGCTGCCCAGGTCTTGTTTCAGGATGTCGCCAAGCTTTCCCATTGGTCTTGATCATCAATATAGGTTCGGCAATATTACCTGAGCATACATTGTGCCGGAAACGCTTGTCAGCACCCAATGCTGGAATGAGCGACATGCTGGAATGAGCGGAGATTCCATCCCCTCATTACGGGCGGCGTGATCAGACAATCACTCCGCCGCCCAAACAAACTTGATCCTGATACAAAACGGCTGATTGACCAGGCGTAATCGCCCATTGTGGAGATTCAAACGTAAGTGCGAATTTGGCATTGTCGTAACCGGAATCGTTTGTTATGGTACACGCCGCGTCTAATTGACGGTAGCGGGTCTTGGCGCCGTACGTGCACGCAACGGTGGGTTTTTCACCGGAGATCCACGACGCATTGTCGGCCGAAAGTTGGGATTTGAGCAATAGTGGATGATCGTGACCCTGAACCACAACCAACTTGTTTTCTGCCATGTGTTTCTTGGCAACAAACCAGGGGGCACCGCCGCCATTTTTTTTCCCGCCGATGCCAATCCCCTGCCGTTGGCCGATTGTGTAGTACATCAGTCCTTGGTGTTCACCAACCACCTGATCGTCTGGCGTGACCACTTCACCCGGCTGTTTCGGTAGGTAACGTTCTAGAAATTCGCGGAAAGGTCGTTCGCCAATAAAACATATGCCAGTGGAATCCTTTTTCGCATGGTTCGGCAGTCCTGCTTTTTCGGCAATTCGTCGAACCTCCTGCTTTTCCAGTTCCCCGATGGGAAACATCGATTTGGCCAATTGCGCCTGGGTCAGGCGATGCAAAAAGTAGCTTTGATCCTTGGTAGTATCCACGCCTTTATGCAATTCGAAACGCCCGTCAAACTCATAAACGCGTGCGTAATGGCCGGTGGCGATCTTCGACGCCCCGGTTCGAATGGCATGATCAAGAAACGCCTTAAATTTGATTTCGGCATTACACAGGACATCGGGGTTGGGCGTTCTGCCAGCGGCATACTCACGCAAAAATTCCGCAAACACTCGATCTTTGTATTCGGCAGCAAAGTTGACGGCTTCAAACTCGATGCCGATGACATCGGCCGCCGCGGCGGCATCAATGAAGTCTTGACGAGTTGAGCAGTATTGGTCGTTGTCGTCGTCTTGCCAGTTTTTCATAAAGATGCCAACAACATCAAAGCCTTGCTGCTTGAGCAATAGAGCGGTAACGGCCGAGTCAACGCCCCCTGAAAGGCCAACAACGACCCGATTTGAATTGACTGATGCCATGTGGAAATTATGCGGTAGTTAAGGAACCTATGATCAAGTCCATTCCAAAAATCTTGCGTCGATATTGGGGCACCTGTGGCCTTGTACTCCTGGTGCGGTAGCCCGCAACGCACCTTCGCCGCACGCCTTGCATATACCCCCATCTCAACACAATCTATTCGAAAGCGACTTAATCAGAGGTTCCTTAAATTAAAACATCGAGCCACTGTTTCGCCAGTGTCGTGAAATTAAAATGGGCACCCAGCGGGTGCCATTTTTGAAGGCAATTGCATACAGGCGCCAGGCCTGCATCGAATTACTTCTTAGGTGCGTCTTTTTTGG
>JANPNU010000025.1:0-5683 GCA_031427615.1 Burkholderiales bacterium | reverse complement strand
CACCGGTCACGATGGCGTGAAATACGCAGTCAAAACCAATAGGCGTAGGTTTTGTTGATGGTCTCGAATTACGTCATCACGTTGAGGACCTACTTTGTCGCAATGCGGGCGTCAACCCTTGATCAAATCTCGACCTGTGTGCCAAGTTCGACGACGCGATTACTGGGTATTCGGAAATAGTCTGACGCCTTGGTGGCCAAATGAGACATCCAGACGAAAAGATGTTCCCGCCAAAGGGCCATGCCTCCATTCGGAGTAGCAATTAACGATTCGCGGTTAACAAAAAAGCTTGTCTCCATCATGTCGAACTTCATCGACTGCAGAAGGCAATCGTTCATCATTGTTGGTACGTTCGGTGTTTCCTTGAATCCATAGTGGGCGGTTACGCTGTAAAAGCCGTGTCCGAGATTGTCTATCCATATGTAATCTTCCTTGGGAACTCTTGGAATGTCCTCAATTTGGATCGACAGAATAATGACGCGGCCATGCAAAACTTTGTTGTGTTTTAAATTGTGCAACAACGCGTTCGGAACGCCTCCGGGATTGGTTGTCATAAATACGCCCGTGCCCTCGACCCGTGGCGTATCGGATAAGGCGATTGATTCAACAAAGCCCTTCAGTGGCATGGCGCCATCATTGACCTTGCGGCGGACAATTTCTCGGCCGCGGCGCCAAGTACTCATGATGGTGAACATGGCAACACCAATGACCAGCGGAAACCAGCCGCCGTCGCCAATTTTTGTCGCAGTCGCAGAAAGGAACATGATGTCATTGGCCAGAATCCCGCCAACCAGCACAACCGCAAAAAATTTGCTCCATTTCCAGATGAAGCTCATGACAACAAACAACAATAGTGTGTCAATGGTCATTGTCAACATGACGGCAATTCCATAAGCGGCCGCAAGGTTGCTTGAATTCTTAAAAATCAAAACCAGCGTAATGATGCCCAGCAGCAGACCCCAATTGATAAACGGGATATAGATCTGGCCGGACTCAAGCTCATTGGTATGCTGAATGCTGAAGCGCGGCAGGTAGCCAAGCTGAATGGCCTGTTTGGTCAAGCTAAATGCGCCCGAAATGACCGCTTGCGAGGCGATCACCGTAGCGCACGCGGCAAGTCCGACCATCGGCAACAACGCCCAATTCGGTGCCATTAAATAAAAAGGGTTCTTGATGGCTTCAGGGTTTGATAGCAACAGTGCGCCCTGGCCGAAGTAATTGAGCAACAATGCAGGCCATACAAGCGAAAACCAGCCGACACGGATCGGCTTCCGTCCGAAGTGGCCCATGTCGGCGTAAAGGGCTTCGCCACCGGTGACGCAAAGTACAACGGCACCAAGGGTAATCCAAGCGGCAACCTTGTGTTCAATAAAAAACTGCCAGCTATACCAAGGGTTGAACGCCTGCAAAATGGCGGGATTGTTGATGATTTGCAATACGCCGAGTATCGCCAGCACCAAAAACCATAGCACCATCACAGGCCCAAAAAAACGACCTACGGCGGCCGTGCCGTGACGCTGAACTGCAAATAGTGCGATCAGGATCCCAATTGAAATGGGCACAACGAACTGGCCCAGTGCGGGCTCAACCAGCCCCAGTCCTTCGACTGCCGACAGGACCGAAATAGCCGGGGTGATGATCGCGTCACCATAAAACATTGCCGCGCCAAACATTCCAAGGGCAACGACCCACCAGTGCTGGCGGGTGCCTTTTCGAAAACAGCGCTGGGCCAGCGCCGTCAACGCAAGAATGCCGCCTTCACCCTTGTTATCAGCGCGCATCATAAACACCAGATACTTGACCGTGACCAGCGCGGTCATGGCCCAAAACATCACCGATAGAATGCCAAATACCGTTGTTTCATTGAGTGGTATGCCGTGAGCGGGGTGAAATGACTCTTTCAGCGCGTACAACGGACTGGTGCCAATATCGCCAAACACAACACCGATTGCGCCGATAGTGAGCGCACTTAATTTTTTATTTGAATTATCCATGCGGGGCAGACTATCCGGGCATTCATTTATTTACTGACCGGTAGGTGGTGGTTGAAAAAAACAACTGTGTGTGTGGAGCGGCGATTGATCGGCCCCGACATATGAGGTGGTCTCGGACGATTGCCACCGTTTATTTGTTTTATTGCAGCGCAACAATACGCCTGTTTTTAGGTAAAAGCAATCGAAGCGGCTATGTTGTTCAAGAGCCTCTGAAAAACAATCATACTCCTGCAAACTCGGCAATTTGCCGTGCCTAAAACAGTAAAATAGGTGCCCATGTGTTTTTTCTAATAATTGCCTTTCCAAGCGGCGTGAAAATGGGTCAAACGAGCGGACCTGAACACTGCCAAAAATGCGTAACAAAAATCAACGAACATCACAATGTCTAAATCAAACTCCCACGCTTTGAATCAACTCAGACAAATTTTTTTCGGTGCAGCCCTGGCTGCCGCGATTCCAACTTTTGCCGCCGATGCCGCACGTTATCAATTGCCGCCGTTAGCAATGATCGAAATGGTGGATGCCCAACTTATCCCACAAACTTTGGTTTCGCCAAATAACGAGTGGATCGTGTTGTTGGACCGGCCGGCGCTTCCTTCTGTGAATGAGCTGGCGCAACCCGAGCTACGACTTGCTGGGCTGCGAATCAATCCTCGAAACAACGACTTAAGTCGAACCAACAACGCAACCGGCATGCGGCTGATAAAAACTGCAGATCGCACCGAGCGCAGCATTGCCGGTTTGCCAGCCGGTGCGCGAATCGGCGACGTGCTCTGGTCGCCGGATGGAAAACGTATTGCGATGGCGGTGGTGCGCGATACGTCGATCGAGCTGATGGTCGTCGACATCAACAATGGTTTTCAATTGAAGCGGATTACCGAACGGCCGATGAACGGTGTGATGGGCCGCGCATTTTCATGGTTTGGCGACAGCAAATCATTACTGGTGGTATTGATCCCGCAGGGCCGTAGTGCGCCGCCGAGGGCCCCATCGGTCACTTCTGGACCCGCGATTCTGGAGAATATGGGCAAACGTAATGTCGCTCGTACCTATCAAAATTTGTTGAAGTCTGCCCATGATGAAGCATTGTTTGATTACTATGCCACGGCGGATGTTTCCAGGGTATGGCTTGACGGGAAATCAGCGCAGATCACCAACGGTGTTGTGCGTAGTTTTGCAGCTTCACCGGACGGCCAGTACGCGTTGGTACAAACAATAAAACGCCCGTATTCGTATAACGTGCCAGTCAGCCGGTTTCCGGTTAAAACTGAAATTCGTGACGCATTAGAGACCAATATTGGTGGGCTGGTCCGGGTGTTGTCGGAGATCCCACTCACAGAGGACGAAGAACTTGATGCCGATGCCGTCCAAAAAGGACCGCGGCAGTATTCTTGGCGTAGTGACACCAATGCCACGGTTACCTGGGCGCAAGCCAACGAGCTGCGCAAAAACGGCTTGGGGGACTATTTGTTCATGCTGGCCTCGCCGTTTGATGCCGAACCGGTGTTGTTGGAAAAAATGGAAATGCGTTATCAGGGAATTATGTGGGGTAACGATAATGTTGCTTTGTTAACGGAATCCTCGCGCAAATCACGCAAGTCCATTACCTGGCGGGTTTATCCAGGCGAACCCACCCGCAATGCGGTGAAAATTTTTGAGCGTTCGTTGGAGGATCGTTATAGCGACCCCGGCACGCCAATTTTGGAAACAAATCATAGAGGCTACAGGGTGTTGGATCTTTCAGCAGATGGCCGCGCAATTTACTTGAACGGTAACGGCGCATCGCCGGAAGGGGATCGTCCATTCGTTGATCGTATGGATTTGGAAAGCAAGGAAACCAAACGGCTGTTCCGATCCGAGTCACCGTATTACGATGTTCCAATGGCCGTTATCGATGACGGCACCCATGCAAACGCAATCAAACTTTTATTGCAGCGCGAAAGCGCGGCGGATGCGCCGAACATGTATTTACGAGATGTTGCCAGCGGGAAAATGTTGCAGTTAACAAAATTTGCTACGCCAAAAAATCCGTTAGTCAATGTCACCAAGGAAATTATCAAATATAAACGTCGGGATGGAATTGAACTCTCGGCTACACTTTATTTACCGGCCGGATTTAAGCGTGGGGACGAGCCATTACCATTGCTGATGTGGGCGTACCCACGCGAATTTCGTTCAGCGGAGGCGGCTGGGCAAGTCGCAGGTTCGCTACACCGGTATGTACGTCCGAGTTTTTCCGGCCCGCTGCCATTTTTGACCCAGGGATATGCGGTCCTGGATAACCCGACCATGCCGATTGTTGCCGAGAACGGCAAAGAGCCTAACGACACCTATCTGCCACAACTGATCGCGAGTGCCGAGGCGGCCATAGACGAGGTTGTGCGTCGTGGAATTGCTGATCGTAACAAGATAGCCGTTGGCGGCCACTCCTATGGTGCATTTATGGTGGCCAATTTACTTGCGCATACCAAATTATTTGCCGCCGGGTTGGCCGAGAGTGGTGCCTATAACCGAACACTTACGCCTTTTGGCTTTCAATCTGAAGATCGTACTTATTGGAAGGCGCGCGACGTGTATGCACAAATGTCACCGTTCAATTACGCCGATCAAATCAAGACGCCAATCCTGCTGATTCACGGCGAGGCGGATTCCAATACGGGCACCTTTCCGGTGCAAAGTGAGCGTTTTTATCAAGCCATTCGTGGTGTCGGTGGCACCGCACGACTGGTGATGTTGCCATTCGAGGATCACGGTTATCGTGGACGCGAATCGGTGTTGCACCGGCTATGGGAAGAGCATCGTTGGCTCGAAAAATTTGTTAAGACCAACGACAAGAAGCGGGGTTGATCTTTGCCGTTGGGATTGCAAAAACACGCAAAAACCGTCATAATCTGCGGCCTTTACTGGGTTGCACCAAGTGGGTAAAGAGGCCAATTAGCTCAGCCGGTTAGAGCAACGGAATCATAATCCGTGGGTCCCCTGTTCGAATCAGGGATTGGCCACCAATCATGAACAAAGGCCGACCTAAAGTCGGCCTTTGTTGCTTTGGCCGCATAATCAGCAAAATGACCGGCGCGCTGTACGGTGTGCTAAATGTGCAGGCGAAAATGCATGTTTTTCGGGATAGCTGTTATTCATAATTTTCACAAACCTGCCCGGCATCACCGCCGAGACCCAGGAGGAACGATGTCATTAGACCAAACCGATTTGCCCGACGCGTCGATTTCACCCACTGACGCGAATCAGCCCTCTAAAAAAGTCTTTATTAAGACCTTCGGCTGCCAAATGAATGTATATGACTCGGCCATGATGGCCGACGTCCTTGCGGCAGAAAAGGGATACACCAAGACCGATCGCGCGGAAGATGCCGATTTGATTTTATTGAACACCTGCTCTGTGCGGGAAAAAGCCAGCGAAAAAATGTTTTCGGATTTGGGCCGCCTGCGCGAAATGAAGAACGCAAAGCCGGGATTGTTGATCGGCGTGGGTGGCTGTGTGGCGTCTCAAGAAGGCGATGCACTGGTCAAACGTGCCCCGTATGTTGATTTGGTATTTGGCCCGCAAACTTTACATCGTTTGCCGGCCTTGCTTGATGCCCAGCAAAAAACCCAAACTTCTCAGGTGGATATTTCCTTTCCTGAAAATGAAAAATTCGACAATATGCCACCTGCACGGGTGGATGGTGCCAC
>JANPNU010000024.1:0-5199 GCA_031427615.1 Burkholderiales bacterium | reverse complement strand
GGTGTGGAATGGACTCTGCTATCAGCTCTGTCGCCGCTGATGTCATCATTATCACCACGGTAGTTTTCGTAGTGTTTGCTATTTGCGACAGCTGCGACACTTCCCTGATGAAGTTCAACGAAATCCCGCACACTGGCCATTCCCAATCCGCTACCCTTAGTGGCCGATTTGATGGCCGATGCGGTACGGAAAAAGGGCTCAAAAATCCGTTCCCGATCGGCCTCGGCAATGCCTGGCCCATCGTCGAGCACTTCGATCACCGCGTTTTCTTGTTGTTTCACCAGACGTACCGTGATGGTTCCGCCCACGGGAGAATATTTGACGGCATTGGACAATAGATTGTCGAGTACCACGCGAATTTTATTTGCGTCACCCTGCAACGATACTTTCTCCGATTCACGTCGTACTGAAATCGATTTGGCAACCATGGCGATTTTATGAGTGTCGAGTACCTCGTCAACCAGATCCAATAGCTGTAGCGGGGTAACGACCAATGCCTGCGCTTCCTTGAGCCGGCGGGCCGATTGTGATTGGCTATAGGTTAATAGGTCCTGGATGAGACGTTCAAGTGATTGCGAATTTTGTTTTAGAATGCGCGCGATTTCCTGCTGTTCGGAGTTGAGTTCACCCACCACTTCTTCCGAAAGCAAATCCGAGCCTTCCCGCAACGCCGTCAGCGGTGTTTTCAGTTCATGGGAAACGTGTTGAAAAAATCGCGTTTTCTGGTCTTCCAATTCGATCAGCCGCTGCCGCAACCAATCGAGTTGTTGACCGAGTTTTTCAATATCGCGCGGTCCGGAAACACGGATCCGTTTGGCAAATTTTCCTTCGCCCAATCGATCAATGGCCGCACCAAGATCGCGAATGGGTCGCGCCAGCAAATAGCTGAATCCGGCGATCAGCAAAAACGCCGAGGGCACAATCGCCAGCATTTGCCAAATCACCTGTTTGCGCGATCTTGCGGCGGACGCGCGTAAATTTGTAACCTCGGTTTCCACACTGCGGTCGGCGATGGCATTCAGTCCCATGGCAAGGCTGGCCAGGTCTGCAAACTCACGTTCAATCCTTTTTTGTAGCAGCGGCGTCGGGTTTTCGGTAGAAAACACCAGATTTGCTGCCTGCTCGAGCGATTGAATGCGATTTGCCGCCTCCAGCATTTCCGGCGTAAACGGCAGACGAATGAGTTGCTGCAACTGTAGCAAAAATTGTTCACGGGTCAGGCCGTGTGCGTCAATCAATTCGCGATTACCCGATCCGGCAATGAGTCGCGCCGATTTTTCCAGTGTGGATGCGGTGGTACTTAGTTGTCGGGCAGTTTGGGTGGTGAGCGTGGCATTCACCACCGCGCGCTGACTTTGTTCGGAGAGGCGCTCAATATAAAACGCATTCGACACCAACCCGGCAATCAAGGGCAGCGTGACAATACCAAATCCAACCAGCAACAGGCCGAGGAAAGAGGTTGGGTAGCGTAGTCGGCTCGACTTGAAGTGCGAAGAATTTTTTTCTGCCATGACATTTCGGTTCATTTTTTTACATCACCGGGGCGGGTTGGCGCCACATGCTGTTGTGCAACGGTGCGGATGAAGATGGGGGACACCGTTTTGCGTTGCAATGATAGAATCAATTCCTTACTTTTGCTAATAAATGCAGGAGCCGTTCAATGGCCATGTACGAATCAGATGTGACAAAATTTGTCCGCGAGATGTTTGAACAAACGCCGGAGCTGAAGGAATTGCAAAAACAAAATCGGGCGACTTGGTGGGACAAAAAACTCGACTTTGACCAGATTGATCGCAACATTGCGTCAGAGGCACCCAAGGCCCCGTATGCGTATTTTCCGTTGTCTAAATCTAGTGACAAAACCTGATTGCAATCTTGAACGCCGCCTTGAAGGTGCGTTTCACCGGGTCAAGGATTCAGTTGAATAACGCCAAAACCGCAGCCAATCCGGCGGTGTTGATTGTGTGGGTTGCCTGAGATTGCACAATCGGCTTGGCGCAATACGCAATCGAGGTGCCGGCCTCGGCCATCATTTTTAGATCGTTGGCGCCATCACCAATGGCCATGATTTGTCCGCGAACAATACCCAATCGTTGCGCGGCCTCGCGCAGGTGACGGGCCTTGCCATCGTCATCACACAGCTCGCCAATCACTCGGCCGGTCAATTTGCCATCAATAATTTCCAATTGATTGGCAAACGCCGCGTTTAAGCCCAGGCGATTTTTTAGCCGTTCGGTAAAAAATGTAAAACCGCCTGAAACCAGCAAGGTATAGATGCCTGCGTCATGCGCGGCATTGATCAATGTCTCGGCACCGGGAGACAGTTGCAAACGCTCATCGTAAACACGCTGCAATACATCGTCATTCAGGCCGGCTAATAACTGTACACGCTGCCGGAGCGATGCGGGCCAGTCCATGTCACCACACATGGCCGCGGCGGTGATGGTGGCGACCTCTGATTTTTTTCCAGTAAAGTCGGCAATTTCATCGATGCACTCAATGGTGATGAGGGTTGAATCCATGTCCATGACAAGCAAGCGAAAATCGCTGAAATGTTTGCTCATGTTATGCCGCCACCCTGCCAATGGGTTCGGCCGCTGCCAGCTCACGCAATACCGATTTAATTTCCAGTACCCGATCGTGTAATTTGATGAGTGGTTTTTCAATCTTGAGTTTGTCGGGGCCGGCCAGCTTGAAGTGACGCTTCTGTTGCACCAATTGAATAACCCGCTGGGGGCGAATCGGCGTGTCCTTTCCAAATTGAATGCTGATCGAGACCGCGCTGGCGTCAATTTTCATCAAGTCCAGGGGCTTGCCGAGGATTCGCAAGTCGTGACTATTGATCAGTGTGGCGGTGGCTTCCGGCAGGGCACCAAAACGATCAATCAATTCCTCTTTTAATTGGCACAGTCCATCGCTGCTGTCGCAATTGGCGAGGCGTTTGTAAAGAACCAGCCGCTCGTGCACGTCGCCGCAATAGGTTTCCGGCAACAGTGCCGGTGCGTGTAGATTAATTTCGGTTGAAACATTGAGGGGTTTGGACAGGTCAGGTTCCTTACCGGCCTTTAATGACTTTACGGCGTGGTTCAACATGTCAGTGTAGAGCGTAAAGCCGATGTCCTGGATGCCACCGGATTGTGAGTCGCCCAATACTTCGCCGGCACCACGAATTTCCAAATCGTGCATCGCTAAATAAAAACCGGCTCCGAGGTCTTCCATCGCTTGAATCGCCTCCAACCGGCGTTTGGCATTCACATTGAGTGCACCTTCCGGCGGCGTCAATAAATAGGCGTAGGCCTGATGATGTGAGCGGCCGACGCGGCCACGCAACTGGTGCAACTGCGCCAGACCAAATTTGTCGGCCCGGTGAATCAGAATGGTGTTGGCGGTAGGCACATCAATGCCGGTTTCGATAATGGTCGAACACAACAGCACGTTTGCCTTCTGGTGATAGAAATCGCGCATTACCCGTTCGAGTTCGCGTTCGGGCAACTGGCCGTGGGCAATTGCAATGCGTGCCTCGGGGACCAGCCGCTCCAATCGTTCCAGCTGGTTTTGAATGGTTTCTACTTCGTTGTAGAGGTAATAGACTTGGCCGCCGCGTTTTAATTCGCGCATGATGCCTTCGCGAATAGTGCCATCCGAGATCGGGTGGACAAAGGTCTTGATGGCAAGGCGCCGCTGCGGTGCGGTGGCGATGACGGAGAAATCACGCAAGCCTTCGAGCGACATGGCGAGGGTGCGTGGGATCGGTGTGGCGGTCAGTGTCAACACATCCACTTCCGAACGCAACGCCTTGAGAACTTCTTTTTGGCGGACCCCAAAGCGGTGTTCTTCATCGATGATGACCAGGCCGAGATTTTTGAAGACAATGTCTTTTTGAAGGAGCTTGTGGGTGCCAATGGCAATATCAATGGTGCCATCCGCCAGGCCCTTGACGGCATCCGTGGTTTCTTTGCCGCTGCGGAAGCGAGAAAATTCAGCAAGCTTCACCGGCCACTCGGCAAATCGATCGGAAAAATTCTGAAAATGTTGTTCGGCCAACAGGGTGGTTGGCACCAAAATCGCGACTTGTTTGCCGGCATTTGCGGCGATAAAAGCGGCGCGTAATGCCACCTCGGTTTTGCCAAAACCAACGTCGCCGCAGATCAAGCGATCCATTGGCCGACCCGCTGTCATATCGGCCATCACGGCTTGAATAGCCGACATTTGATCGGGTGTTTCTTCGAACGGAAAGGTTGCGGAAAACGCATCAAATTCGTTTTGACGCATCGGGAACGAAAAGCCCTGACGGGCGGCGCGACGTGCGTAGAGATTGAGTAGTTCGGCGGCCGTGTCACGGATTTGTTCGGCGGCTTTGCGTTTGGCCTTTTCCCATTGCCCCGAACCCAGGCGATGCAGTGGCGCGTTATCTGGATTGGCACCGGTATAACGCGAGATCGCGGATAACTGCGAGACCGGCACAAACAATTTGTCGCCGCCATCGTAATGCAACTCTAGAAACTCGGTCGAGCCTTCCCCCAAATCCATCGAAACCAGGCCCATATAACGACCGATGCCGTGTTGCTCGTGTACCACCGGATCACCGATCTTGACCTCGGCCAAATCACGCAACATGCCCTCGGCATTGCTGCGCAAACGTTTGCCGTCCGCGCGCCGGCGGGTTTGTTTGACTTCGCTTGCGTAAAGTTCGTTTTCGGTGACGATGGCGAGTTTGTCATTGACGCTGATAAAGCCGCGCTGAATGGGCGCAACAACAATTTGCAAACTCTTTATTGGTGGCGCGCTTTCAGACAAAACAGTCTGAAAGTCCGCACCAGTAGTCGCGATTAGCTTGTGATCATTGAAGAATGAAAGAATGGTTTCACGACGGCCAAGACTTTCCGCGGCCACCATGATACGGCCATCAAATTGGCTTACCATCTGTTTGATCCGCGCCAGCGGGTCCGCCGCCTTGCGATCAACATCAATGGCCGGCAGCGGCAAAAGTGGTGCGGCAATCTCCTGATTATTTAGGCGTTGAAAACGGCCGATGCCGGCAAACAATTCGTCGGTCGGCAGGAACACATCAGCCGGCGGCAATAACGGATGATCTTTATCCCCACGCATCAAATCATAACGTGACTTCACATCACGCCAAAAGCGGTTGGCGATGTCTTCAATATCGCCATGCAAATAAACGCGTGTGTTGGCGGGTAG
>JANPNU010000023.1:0-1680 GCA_031427615.1 Burkholderiales bacterium | reverse complement strand
TATCAAGCGCTCGGACAGACCGCCAAGAGCAGGCAAGCTGCTTATCGCGCACTGTTTCGAGCGCAGATGGATGGCGCGGCAATTGACAACATCCGGCTGGCACTCAATCAAAATCAGCCACTGGGTAATTCGCGTTTTTACGCCAGGATGGAGAAGGCAACTGGGGTGAGAAGAGAAGCACGACAAAGGGGCAGACCGCGTTTGGAGACGGACGAAAAACAGGTCGTAGTCGAGGGGCAAGGAGTGTTAAAGTTGTGAAACAAATAACCCTGACCCCTTTAATCGCTCCTTTAATCGCTGATAGCTAAGGCGGCGCGGCGGCTGGATCTGTTGCAGGCGGCTTGATGGACAAATCGGACTGGATGGTGACATGGCCGAGGGATGCGTTCGAGCGGCGCTCGGCGCCAACAACATCATGCTCAAGGACCTGGAAAACGCCGCCGCAGTGGCGCGTGAATTCGGCGTGCCTCTGCCCATGGCGCGCACCGCCGCCGAGCAGGCGGATCGGCCGGTGTTGCTGTAGTGTCGCGACGGATCATGGTTCGATATGCTAGACCGTAAATATTGGTCATGGTCATGCAAATCCGGGTAATATCTGGCGGCGAAACGATTCCGGCGGGAGTTTTAATTGGCTCCCATTTATTCAGCAATATTCAGCAATAATTTTTATTGGACGATGCCATGCAAATCAACACTCAAGTCGCATCAATACTGGTTCTGGTTGGCTTGTCGGCGTCAATCAACGCATGGGCAAGTCAAAAATTCGATGCGCGCCTGGCGGGGCTCATGGCACAGCCACCCCACACGGCGGCGGCACACATTTCTGTTGACACCAAGACACGAGCCGCCTATGTTGAAACGCTGCTGCGTTATCAAGGTGAATCGCTGGAGGGTGTCGTCGCCGCAGGTGGAAGAGTACGCTCGGTGCTGGGCAACATCGCATCTGTGGATATTCCTGTGGCGTCGCTTGCTGCGATTGCCGCGCTGCCGGAAGTGGTTTATATCGAGCTGGCTCGGCCCCAGGTTCAGAGGCTGAATGTCAGCGTGCCGGCCACACGCGCCACGCTGTTGCGCGGCGGAATGGCGCCGAATTTCACTGGTGTCACAGGCAAAAATGTCATTGTTGGTATCGTCGATGATGGCTTGGCGTTTCGGCATCTCGACTTTCGCAAGCCGGATGGCGGCACCCGCCTGTTGGAACTTTGGGATCAACGCACCACGGGTGCTGCCGGCGTGCCGCCGCCAAACTACGCCTACGGCGGCATTTGCACGATCGCCATGCTCAATGGCGCGATTGGCGGTGACGCGTCCGCCTGCACGCAGCCATCGGTTGGCAATCACGGCACCCATGTCGGCGGCATTGCCGTTGGCAATGGGCAGCAGACGGGCAATGGCCGGCCGGCCTATCGCTTTATTGGCATGGCGCCCGAGGCTGATATTTTGTCTTCAAATTCCATTGCGACGGGTGTGCCGGCGTCGGCCGTAGTGGATGCCGTGGCGTGGATGAAATCACGGGCACAGGCCGTGGGCAAACCGTTGGTCGTCAACCTGAGCCTTGGATCGTATTTTGGCGCGCGACGGCACATCCAATTATGAAACCGCGCTGTCGAATGCATCCGGTCCCGGCGTGATCCTGGTTGGCGCGGCGGGAAACGAAAGCGGCGATGCCATCCGCGCCAT
>JANPNU010000022.1:0-4451 GCA_031427615.1 Burkholderiales bacterium | reverse complement strand
TCTTGTTAAATGAAAAGCGTCAGGACATCCACAAAATTGAAATACGTTTCAAAGTAAACGTATTGCTGATTCCGAACGTGCATATCGAAACGCCCAATTACGAAATTGAGCGTTTACGCCACGATTCCGAAAAACTCGATTTGACCAAACCTTCTTATGAATTGGTCAATAAGCCGGTGGACGAAATGACAATGAAAATGCCCGCCACTGCCGAATCCAGACCGGCACGGCCGGAGCCGGTGGTCAAGGGCATCACGCCCGACCAGCCGGCACCGATTGTTGCCGAGCCGCTTCCTCGTGATGCGCGTGAGCCTCGCGGTAGCCGTGCAGTCGCGTCAAGCGCCGCTGTCAAGCCGTCAATGTGGAAACGCATTGTCAGCATGTTTAGCGGCGAACCGAGCCCATCATCGTCAACCGCCAAATCAACCACCGAACGTAAACCAACGCGTGATAGTGCAGCCGGCCGTGGTGAGCGTGGTGAGCGCAGTAGCCGCGGTGATCGCGGTGGACGTGGTGAGCGCGCCGGGCGCGGTGTCAAAGGCGGCGATCGCAAGGATCAAAAACGCGAACCACGTAGCGACGGCCGCGGTGAACGGGTCGAGCGTGGTGAGCGCGCAGATCGTCCGGGCAAAACCGAACGTGGTGAGCGGCCAACTCAGCAACGCGCCGCACCAACGGATGCGCCGGATCAATCAGTGAATCAATCCGCCGCACCCGCTGCGGAATCAACGCAGCGCCCACATCAATCCGCCAAACCGGTTCTGGAGGCACGTCCACCTGAGCATGGCGACGAAGGCGAAGGCCGTGGTCGTCGTCGTCGTGGCCGTGGTGGCCGTGGACGTGGCGGACGGGATGGTCGCGTCGAAGGGCAAGAGGGTCAGGTTAGCGTCGGCCATGAAGGCCCGCAGGATGGAACGGTCGCGTCACAGCCGAGCTCGATGGCGCCCCCAATGGTGCCACAAGTGCCCGTCATTGCACCACCACCGGTTCAGCAAACCAGTGCGCTGGAGTCATCACCACCTAAGGTTGCAGCAGCTGTCGTGACACCACCTGTCGCGACACCAGCCGAAGTACCGCTCGCGGTGACAACATCCGCACCTGCGCCAATCGCGGCGGCTGCTACTCCTGCTCCTGCGCCGATTCCCGCACCTGCGGCGGTCGCCCCGGCGGTTGTTTACAGATCGGCCACGGCTGCGCCCGCTCCCGTGGATCAAATCCCGGACGCCGAACCGCAGCGTGCTAGCAGTGAACAATCGAGCCGCCGTCGTCGTAACACCCATGCCGCAACGGAACCGTTGGTCTTTATCGAAACGGCAATGGCCAAAGTGCAGTCATCAGATTCGCAACCGGCATTGGCTGAAATTGAACCGCAACGCCGCAGCACGCCGCGGCCACGACGCCAACAAAACGTGGTCAGTCAGCCACTTCAAGTCGTCGAAACAAAATCTGACTCGCCGCCCGCAGCGTAGTTGGATGTAAGCCAAAAAAGCCGCTCACTGAGCGGCTTTTTTCATTAACATGGTGCTGATTCCACAAATATCGACAACGCCATGTCCACCATCAACAACAACACGCCCATCGATTTTTATTTTGATTTTTCTTCGCCGTACGGTTATTTGGCCGCCACCCGCATCAACGCGATTGGTCAAAAATACAATCGCCAAATTAAATGGCGGCCTATTTTGTTGGGGCCGGCATTCAAAGCGAGTGGCAATAGCCCCTTGGTTGGACAGCCGTTAAAGGGGCCGTACGCGATTCTGGATTTCAAACGCACTGCACGTTATTTTGGGATCCCCTTCAAACAGCCGGACGTTTTTCCGATCGGTACACAAAATGCCGCGCGTGCGTTTTATTGGATTGACGATACCGATTCAATTCGCGCACATCAATTTGCCATGACCTGTTATGCAACGTACTTTGCGGAGGGAATTGATATTTCCAGCGCCGAAAAAGTTGCCGAGCTCTGCGAACGGGTTGGCATCAATCGCGACGCGGCGCTTGCCGCGGTTGCCGATCCGGCCGTTAAGGACCGGCTGAAACGGGAGGTGGATGCGTCGCTAGCCGCAGGCGTATTTGGCTCACCATTTATTGTTGTTGACGGCGAGCCGTTCTGGGGAAATGATCGCCTTGAGCAAATCGTGGCGTGGCTGGAAAGGGGCGGATTTTAGGCGCCATCGGCAAGTGCGAAACCTCAAAGTAATAGTGCAATGAGGGCGTGCCGTTTGATGGCTTTGTTGCCGGCGACACCCGTTAATAGGCGACTTTAATATTTAACCCACTCAAGTCTGTTTAAACAATGGGAAATACTGCCGTGACACGGTGAGTGTTTCCGCTGTGCCCTTCAAATGAAGCACCAGTTTTTCCGGCCCCTCCCCTGACCGCACGATCCACAACATTGGCGTTGACAATTGTGCCGCGGTGAATTTGCCAGAACACCTCTTGGTCGAGTCCGTCGATCAACTCCTTTAACGGTGTCCGCACCAACGCCTCGGCCAACCCCATCCGATGATGGCTGCTTTGCAACCACCAAGCCGCTGCCAGCCAGATCGACAGGCCAATGGCCCAATATTTCCATTGATGCCGCCGTAAATGCAAATCAAAAGCGCGAATATCCGCCGCCTGATCCGCCGGCAGCGACGCCAATTTCTGCGCCTCCATGTCGGCAACTCGATTTCTAATTTTTAGCAGCCATCTTTTCATGGCGGTCATAGTACTCAATTCGCCGTCGATCAACCAGCCAAATGGGACGAAATACGAGTACAGGTGATGGCTGGCGGATTTGCCCAAAACCCCGTAGCCAATTGACCAAACAAACGCTAGACTGCATAAAATTTCTAACTGGCAGTCCCAACGCCGCCCCCACTCGGAGAAAATATGGCTGACATCATCCTTAACCGCGATCACCACCTCGGCCTAAAAGGTGCCAAAGTCGCCGCCGACCAAATGATTGAACGCCTCAGTGAAAAGTTCGATCTGACCGGAAAATGGCAGGGCAATGTCATGAATTTTTCCCGTCCGGGTGTCAACGGCTGTTTGACCATTTCAGAATCCAACATATCGTTGGAAGTGACCTTGGGGTTCTTGCTCAAGGCAATGAAAGGACCGATCGAAAGATCCTGTCACGAACAACTTGATCAGGTGCTCAAGAGCGCCAAACCCGCTGCCAAAGCGGCACCGAAGGCTGTGTCAAAACCCGCTGTGAAACTTTCTGCAAAACCAGCGACAACGAAAAAGTAACGTCAACACCTTTTCGGTAGACCCGCATCGAATTACTATGCAATATTCTCGCCGCTAAAAATCGCCTCAATCAATGCGGTTTCACGCTCAGCGATGGTCGCCAAAAAATACGACGCTCCTTTCATATGGCGAAATGCAGAAAATCCCACTTCCAGAAAACGCTGCATCTCGTCAAGCCCGGCCATTTTTGCCGGGCGCCGCAGCAATTTAAGAGTGGCATAGAGCAGCGGTTTTTTTACCACCAGATCAAGTCCCGCCCCCACCTCTTTTAATAACGCCACTTGTCGCAGTCGATCAGGTTTGCGTCCGGCGGCGCGAAAGGCCTCACAATAATTTTCCGTGGTGATGGTTTGCCCAGAAAGGCGTTTTGCCAGCGCGTGATCAAATTCCTCCGCCAACACATCCAACTCCAGCGCGCTGGTGACGGTGTCAAACGCAAATTTTGGCAACAACCGTTTGATGGTCGGAACCATACGAATCAAATCGCGATCACGTATCGCCGATTCCTTTTCACCATACAGCTCATCAAGAAAGAAGGCGGTTGCTTGTGCGTACCGGGCGTCTGCCGACAGATCGGCATAGGTTTTGACGAGGCGTTGGTGCTGCCAGCGTTTAACACGCCCCACTTCCAGCGTGAATGCCGGATCCCGATGCTCGATGCCCCGCAGTTTTTCCAGCCGCTGAAGATGGTTTAGCATGTTGATTGATTGTTAATCATTCGTTCGACCCGGCATTTTAGAACCCTCAATCTAATTGAGTCTGCCACAATAAACACCAAGTCGGCTTTAACCGGCGTATTTTCAATTTGTATTCTGATAGAGCCCACCCAATGGATTCAGGCCAGCCAAGCAACCAAACGGAATCATCATTAAACGCCGATTTTCAGCGTTTAACCCGTGCCTTTGCGAATGAACGTATGCCGGATGCGGCGTCCCGTCGTGCACGATTAAAAAAAATTAGTCTGCTCCTGCGGGAGAACGGAGCGGTGCTGGCGGCGGCCATCGCCGCTGACTTTTCGCATCGGTCCAGCCATGAAACCCAGCTGCTGGAAATTTTTCCGGCAATGTCGGCTGCAAAACATGCGCACCAACATGTTCAAAGCTGGATGCGCGCAAAGAAATCCTGGGCGTCACTGTGGTTTTTGCCGGCACGCAATGAATTGCGGCCACAACCTTTGGGTGTGGTCGGCATTATTGTGCCGTGGAATTACCCTG
>JANPNU010000021.1:0-9644 GCA_031427615.1 Burkholderiales bacterium | reverse complement strand
ACTCTGGATGGGGTGAGGGTGCCACCACTGAAACTTCATTTCCCGGGCGATTTGCCGCGACCAGCCAACTGTTGTCGATTCATCACAATTGGCGGGTTCGCTTGCGGGTGTTTTGCCCTGACGATGGTTTGCCGATGATTGACTCGTTGATACCGGTCTGGAGCGCGGCCAATTGGTATGAGCGGGAAGCATTTGATTTGTACGGCATCATATTTGTCGGCCACCCGGACCTGCGGCGGATTCTCACTGACTACGGTTTTGTCGGCCACCCATTCCGCAAGGATTTCCCGATTACCGGCAACGTTGAAATGCGTTATGACCCGGAGCAAAAACGGGTGATCTATCAACCGGTGACGATTGAGCCGCGCGAAATTGTGCCGCGGGTGATTCGTGAAGAGGCGTACGCCGCCGGGATCAAATCATGAATGAAATCAAGAACTACACCTTTAACTTTGGGCCGCAGCATCGGGCGGCCCACGGCGTATTGCGCCTGGTTCTGGAGTTGGATGGCGAAGTGGTGCAACGCGCCGATCCACATATCGGCCTGTTACATCGTGCGACCGAAAAACTCGCCGAAACCCGCACCTACATTCAGAGTGTGCCGTATATGGACCGCCTCGACTATGTGTCGATAATGGTCAATGAACACGCCTATGTGATGGCGATTGAAAAATTGCTGAATGTGGGCGTGCCGGAGCGGGCGCAATACATTCGTGTGATGTTTGATGAAATCACCCGCATTCTGAATCACCTGTTATGGCTGGGTGCGCATGCACTCGACGTCGGTGCCATGACGGTATTTTTGTACGCGTTCCGGGAACGCGAAGATTTGATGGATTGTTATGAGGCGGTATCGGGCGCACGCTTACACGCCGCCTATTATCGTCCGGGTGGTGTGTATCGTGACCTGCCTGACCGGATGCCGCAATACAAAACGATGAATGGTCGTAACGCCGCGGCGATGAATAAGCTCAATGAAAACCGCCAGGGGTCCCTGCTGGATTTTATTGATGACTTTACCAACCGGTTTCCGAAATACGTGGATGAATACGAAACCCTGTTGACCGACAATCGCATCTGGAAACAACGTTTGGTCGATATCGGTATTGTCACGCCGGAGCGGGCGTTGCAGTTGGGTTTCACCGGCCCGATGTTGCGTGGTAGTGGCATCGCTTGGGACTTGCGCAAGAAACAGCCGTACGAAGTTTATGACCGTATGGATTTTGATATTCCAATTGGCACCAATGGTGATTCTTATGATCGCTACCTGGTGCGTATCCAGGAATTTCGTGAGTCGAACAAAATCATCAAGCAGTGTGTGGATTGGTTGAGAAAAAATCCCGGCCCGGTCATTACCGATAACAACAAGGTCGCGCCACCTTCGCGTGAAGGTATGAAGACCAATATGGAAGACTTGATCCACCATTTCAAACTCTTCACAGAAGGGTTTCATGTGCCGCCCGGCGAAGTCTATGCGGCGGTGGAACATCCAAAAGGTGAATTTGGTATTTACCTGATGTCGGACGGTGCCAACAAACCGTATCGGTTAAAAATTCGCGCACCAGGGTTTCCGCATCTGGCGGCATTGGATGAAATGGCACGCGGGCATATGATTGCCGACGTGGTCACCATCATTGGTACACAAGACATCGTGTTTGGCGAAATTGACAGGTAACCGGGTAATGAGCGTAATCAACCATCGTGTCCGCAATATCGACGAATTGACTCTTGAGCCATTTGTGCAAGGCCAACAATTTGCCGGCGCGGGTGTGCGTGTTGGCGCGTTGCTGGGCGCAAAAGATCTCGGATATTCGTACGATGTGGTGCCCGCCGGCAAACGCTCCTGTCCGTTTCACAGTCATCGCGCTGAGGAAGAAATGTTTTTTGTTGTTAAAGGTTCCGGATTGCTGCGGTATGGCAATGAAACGCGCAAGCTTCGGGCGGGCGATTTTATTTGTTGCCCAACCGGTGGCACCGAAACCGCGCACCAGATTGTGAATGATTCCGATGCGGATCTGGCTTACATCTCGGTCAGCACCATGATGCCCGCGGAGGTGTGTGAATACCCGGATTCGAAAAAGATTGGTGCTTATGGTGTCGGCCAAGGTGGCGGCGGTGACGATGGCAGTCCACGCTTGAAGCACATGACGGAAATGGCAGCAAGTGTCGATTACTGGAAAGGTGAATAGCTGTGTTGTCGGATGCCTGCAAGCAAAAAATTGATCGTGAACTCGCCAAATACCCTGCGGATCAGCGCCAATCGGCGGTGATGTCGGCATTGGCGATTGTGCAAGACGAACGTGAGTGGTTATCAACCGAATCCATGGACGAAGTTGCCGCTTATATCGGCATGCCGGCGATTGCGGTGTATGAAGTAGCGACTTTTTACAATATGTACAACCTGAAGCCGATGGGTCGCGCAAAAATCACCGTCTGCACAAATTTGCCCTGCGCGCTGTCCGGTGGGGTGGCCGCCGCTGAATATTTACAAGCCAAACTCGGTGTGGGCTGGAAAGAAATGACCGCCGACGGCAAATTCACCCTGGTTGAGGGCGAGTGTATGGGGGCCTGTGGTGATGCGCCGGTGTTGACCGTCAACAACAAGCGCATGTGCAGTCATATGTCGAACGACAAACTCGACACGCTGGTCAAGGAGTTATCCAAATGACCAAGCTCATTGATTACGGTCCTGATGCGGTCATCATGGCCGGCATCACCGGCGAAAACTGGCGGCTGAAAGATTACCAAACGCGCGAAGGTTATGCGGCGCTGAAAAAGATTTTTGCCGAGGGCATCAGTCCGGAAGACGTGATCGCCGAAGTCAAAAAATCCGCATTACGCGGCCGCGGCGGCGCGGGATTTCCAACCGGCTTGAAATGGAGTTTTATGCCGCGTTCATTTCTAGGTGCCAAGTATCTGGTTTGTAATACCGACGAGGGCGAGCCCGGTACGTTTAAGGATCGCGACATCATTCGTTATAACCCACATGCATTGATCGAAGGCATGATCATCGCAGCGTACGCCATGGGAATTGAAGTTGGTTATAACTACATCCACGGTGAAATTTGGGCAGATTACACGCGCTTTGAAGATGCATTGCAGGAAGCGCGTGACGCCGGTTATTTGGGCAAAAAAATTCTCGGGACGGAGTTTTCATTTGAGTTGCACGCGCACCATGGTTTTGGTGCCTACATTTGTGGCGAAGAAACCGCCTTGCTCGAATCTCTCGAGGGCAAAAAAGGTCAACCACGATTCAAACCGCCGTTCCCGGCCTCGTATGGTTTGTATGGCAAACCAACCACGATCAACAACACCGAGACTTTTGCGGCCGTCCCGGCGATTATTCGCAACGGTGGCGAGTGGTTTTTGAATCTGGGTAAACCGAACAATGGTGGCACCAAGATTTTTTCGGTATCCGGCCATGTCAACAAACCCGGCAACTACGAAGTGAAACTCGGCACACCGTTCGCCACGCTGTTGGAAATGGCGGGCGGCATGCGTGGCGGCAAAAAAATCAAGGGTGTAATACCGGGCGGCTCGTCCATGCCGATCATCAAGGGGGACGTGATGATGACGCTGGATATGGACTACGACACGATTCAAAAAAATGGCTCGTTCCTCGGCTCGGGCGCGGTGATCGTCATGGACGAAGACACCTGCATGGTGAAAGCCGCTGAACGATTGGCGTATTTTTACTTCGAGGAATCGTGCGGCCAATGCACACCGTGCCGTGAAGGTACCGGCTGGCTGTATCGCATTATCAATCGCATCGAACACGGCCAGGGTCGGATGGAAGATCTGGACCTGCTGCTTAACCTGTCTGATCAGATTCAGGGGCGGACGATTTGTGCGCTGGGCGACGCCGCGGCGATGCCGGTGCGGGCGTTTGTCAAAAATTATCGTGAAGAATTTGAATATCACATTAACAACAAGCGTTGCATGGTTGCGCCGGGCGGTTATTCGACGCCGGTGGTCCATGAAACCTTGGCAATGGCGGCTGAGTAATCAATATGATTAATCTGGAAATCGACGGCAAACAAGTCACAGTTGAAAATGGTTCGACCGTGATGGATGCGGCCAGCAAACTCGGCGTGTTTGTTCCGCATTTTTGTTATCACAAAAAATTATCCATCGCGGCGAACTGTCGTATGTGTCTGGTGCAGGTTGAAAAGGCACCGAAGCCCATGCCAGCCTGCGCCACACCCGCCACCGAAGGCATGAAGGTGCAAACCGCCTCCGATTACGCCAAGGCGGCGCAGCAAGGTGTGATGGAATTTTTGCTGATCAATCACCCGCTCGATTGTCCGATTTGTGATCAGGGTGGCGAGTGCCAATTGCAGGATCTGGCGGTGGGGTATGGCAATTCCGGCTCGCGGTATCAGGAAGAAAAACGCGTCGTCACCCATAAGGACATTGGTCCGCTGGTGTCGATGGAAGAAATGGCGCGGTGTATTCATTGCACCCGCTGTGTGCGTTTTGGACAGGAAATTGCCGGTGTCATGGAGCTGGGCATGGTCGGGCGGGGTGAGCATTCCGAGATTGTCTCGTTTGTCGGTAAATCAGTTGATTCGGAATTGTCTGGCAATATGATCGACCTGTGCCCCGTGGGTGCGCTCACGTCTAAACCATTCCGTTACTCGGCGCGCACCTGGGAATTGTCGCGTCGCAAGTCGATTGCGCCGCATGATGGACTCGGCTCGAATCTGATTGTGCAAGTTAAACAAGACCGTGTGATGCGGGTATTGCCGCTCGAAAATGACGCCATCAACGAATGCTGGATTTCGGATCGTGACCGGTTCTCGTATGAGGCATTAAATTCCGACCAACGCCTGACCACGCCCAAGGTGAAGATTAATGGCGTGTGGCGAGAAGCGGACTGGCAGGAGGCCCTGCAGGTCGTTGCCGAGGGATTAAAAGCGGCCAAACAGAATCACGGAGCGGATTCAATCGGTGTGCTGGCGTCTCCTTCATCCACACTCGAAGAATTGTATTTGCTGAACAAACTGACCCGCGCCATCGGATCAAACAATATTGATACGCGTTTGCGTCAGCCCGATACCAGTGGTGATAGCAGAATGAACGGCGCGCGTTGGCTCGGTATGCCGATTGCTGGTATTGGTGAATTGCAAAGTGTGTTGATCGTTGGTTCGACCTTACGCAAAGAACAGCCGTTGTTATCCACGCGTTTTCGTGCCGCCGCAAAAAAGGGGTTGCAGCTGAATGTGTTACACGCTGCCGACGATGATTTGCTGATGCGGGTGGCAAACAAAACGATCGTTAAACCGAGTGCACTGCCGACGGCGCTGGCGGCCATGGCCAAGGCGCTGGCCGAAATCAAGGGTGGTGCCTTGCCTGGCGAGGTGGCCAATGCGGTTGCCAATATCACCGTCACCAATGAAGCCCGCGCAATTGCGTCGAGCCTCGCCGGAAAACAAAAAACCGCGGTATTTTTGGGTAACGTTGCCCAACAACATCCGCAGGCATCAGCGCTGCATGTGCTTGCCCAGGAAATCGCCAGACTTGCCGGTGGCACGGTTGGATTTTTTGCGTCGGCAGCCAACAGCGTCGGCGCGGCGGCAATTGGTGCGCAAGCGGGCGCGGAGGGCGATTGCGCCCAAGGCATGGTGAATTCTCCCCGCAACGCCTACGTGTTGCTGAACGTCGAGCCGGAAGCAGATTGCAGGAATGATCAAACCGTGGCTGCGCTGCGTGGTGCAGACTTTGTGGTGTCGATGGCCATGTTCAAAAATGATTTGGCCCGTCAATACGCACACGTCTTGTTGCCAATTGCACCCTTCACTGAAACGGCCGGAACGTTCGTGAATATGGCCGGAACCGCCCAGTCGTTTAATGGCGTGGTCAAGCCGCAGGGGGATGCCCGTCCGGCGTGGAAAGTGATTCGTGTGTTGGGCAATCTGCTTGGCCTGAGCGGATTTGATCAGGAAAATATTGAAGCCATTCGCGGCGAAATTGCGCCAGATCTCAACACATTTGTTGCGTCCAAACTAAATAACGTGGTGAGTGGCATCAAGGTCGATCTGGGTAGCGTGGACAACGGCAATGATCCACTCCATCAGGTTGGCATTTACGATACGGATGCCATCACCCGCCATGCACCAAGCTTGCAAATGACGGCGGATGCTGCTGCCTCACGGGCGGTGGCTGGGTTGGCGGAGGCGGCGGAATAAATATGGACGCGTTCATTCAATCCATCAACGCCCAATTTATCGCCACACTCGGGCCGGAGCTCGGTGCCACCGTCTGGTTTGTGACGAAATCGCTGACCATGATTTTGATGGTGATGATTCCGGTATTGACATTTGTTTTGTATTTTCAATTGGTGGAACGCTGGGTGATAGGCTGGATTCAGGTGCGTCGCGGTCCGAACCGGGTGGGCCCGTGGGGTTTGCTGCAGCCGATTGCCGACGCGATAAAGCTGTTTCTCAAAGAGCAGATTGTTCCGAGTGGTGCCAATAGATTTTTGTTCCTGATCGCGCCGGCCGTTGCGGTGGCGCCGGCGATGGCGGTATGGGCGGTGATTCCGTTTACCCCCACCTGGGTGATTGCGGGTGTCGATGCCGGCATTCTGGTGGTGTTGGCGATGACCTCGATGGGTGTGTACGGTGTCATTCTTGCCGGCTGGGCATCCAATTCAAAATACGCGTTTATTGGCGCAATGCGTTCAGCGGCGCAGGTGGTGTCATACGAAATTGCCATGGGATTTGCGCTGGTGGGCGCGTTGATGGCCGGGCAGTCGTTGAATCTGACCGAGATTGTCGCCAAACAAAGCGGCCCTTATGGAATGCTGGAATGGTTTTTTATTCCGCTGTTTCCGTTGTTTATCATTCAGTTTATCGCCGGGGTCGCTGAAACCAACCGTCATCCGTTTGACGTGGCAGAAGGCGAATCCGAAATCGTGGCAGGGCCGCTGGTCGAATATTCCGGTATGACCTGGTCACTGTTTTTCCTGGCCGAATACGCCAATATGTTGCTGGTGGCGGTGATTTCATCGCTGCTGTTTTTGGGGGGTTGGTTGTCGCCCTTCCCGCAGTCGTGGGGCTGGCTGGGCTCGCCGGGTTTCCATTGGTTTGTTGCCAAGTTGTCGGTGCTGATGTTTATGTTTTTATGGATTCGCGCCTCGTTCCCGCGTTATCGTTATGACCAGCTCATGCGACTGGGTTGGAAGGTGCTGATCCCGATCACCATTGTCTGGATTGTGGTCACCGGTTTGATGATGATGGAGCCAATTCGTCATGTTCTTCCGTTCTCAATTTGGTTTGGAAAATAAGCATGTGGGATCGCGCCAAAGAATTCGCCAGTAGTTTGTTGTTGCTCGAACTGATGCAGGGCCTCAGGCTCACCGGCCGGCATTTGTTCGAACGCAAAATTACGGTGCTGTTTCCGGAAGAAAAAACACCAATAAGCGCGCGCTTTCGTGGTCTACATGCGTTACGCCGTTATGCCAATGGCGAAGAACGTTGTATTGCCTGCAAATTGTGCGAGGCCGTGTGTCCGGCGCTTGCCATTACCATTGAGTCCGAGCAGCGCGCCGACAACACGCGTCGGACGACCCGCTACGATATTGATTTGACCAAGTGTATTTTTTGCGGATTTTGCGAAGAATCGTGCCCGGTCGATGCCATCGTCGAAACGCATTTGCTCGAGTACCACGGCGAAAAACGCGGCGACCTTTATTACACCAAACCGATGTTGCTGGCCATCGGCGATAAATACGAAACTGAGATTGCCCAATGTCGGGCGGAGGATGCAAAGTACAAATAAGGTTTTTGGGTTGGGTGTTGGGTGTTGGGAGTTCGGTGTTGAGCGTGTAAGGCCAAACGCCAAACGCCAAACGCCAAACGCCAAACGCCAAACACCAAACACCAAACACCAAACACCCAACACCCAACACCCAACACCCAACACCCAACCAAAAATAATGACTTTCCAAGCCATCACCTTTTATTTCTTCTCCGCTGTGCTGATTGCATCGGCGCTGGGTGTCATCACCTCGCGCAATCCGGTGTACGCGGCGCTGTTGCTGGTACTCGGATTTGTCACCGCCGCGGGTTTGTGGATGTTGCTGTTTGCCGAGTTTCTGGCGCTGACGCTGATTCTTGTTTATGTCGGCGCAGTGATGGTGCTGTTTTTATTCGTGGTGATGATGCTCGATATTAATTTCGACAAATTGCGTGAAGGCTTTCGCAAAAACGCCTTTGTCGCCGCGCTGGTCGGTGTGGTGTTGCTGGTCGAAATGGCGGTGTTGTTGGGTGGCAAAACCATGGGCCTGACCGGTGCCATGCCGGGCGCGCCGCAGGCGGTCTCCAATACCAAGGAATTGGGCAGGGTGTTGTACACCGAGTACCTGTTGCCGTTTGAATTGGCCGCCGTGATCTTGGTGATCGCCATGGTCGCCGCAATTGCGCTGGCGTTTCGTAAGCGTGTCGGGACCAAGACGCAGGATGTGGCCGCGCAGGTTCGTGTGAAACGTAATGACCGGTTAAAAATTATCAAGATGGATGCCACGGTCACCGCAGCACCTGTTGTTGCGGACGAGACACCCACCGCACCACCGGCGGTGAACAAATGACCATGCCTATTTTTAATTTCACGATGATTGCAGGCGTTCGCGATGATTAATCTGTCCGACTATCTAATCCTGTCTGCCATTTTGTTTTCGATTGCGATGGCAGGCATTTTTCTGAACCGCAAAAATTTGATCGTGCTGCTGATGTCGATCGAGCTGATGTTGCTCGCCATCAACATGAATTTCATTGCGTTTTCACACTACCTGAACGATTTGAGCGGGCAGGTGTTTGTGTTTTTTATCCTGACGGTTGCGGCGGCCGAGGCGGCTATTGGTTTGGCGATTTTGGTCATTCTGTTCCGCAACCTGAAGAGCATCAACGTCGAAGATATTGGAACATTAAAAGGCTAGCATAGGCGCTCGTTTTCGGCCATTAATGGCTGGAAGCGAGCGTCAAACAACGAGTTTAATAATTGACAACTTCTAAAAACCCACAAATTTCGTCATTCCGGCCCTTCGACGGGCTCAGGATGAACCGGGCACTTGCCCAGGCCGGAATCCAGTCCTTTTGTATTTTCAATAACTTGTTCACCTCTGGATACCGGCCTGCGCCGGTAAAGGGTAAGTTTTTAGAAGTTCCCATTAATTAATTCGCACGACGTGGAATTTATGAGCTGCACAATAAAATGATCGAAAACAAACTTGCACTTCTCGCCATTCCGCTGCTGCCACTGATCGGTGCCGTGCTGGCCGGTTTTTTTGGCCCGCGTCTGGGCCGCGCCTTTGCACACAGCGTGGCCATCTTTGGTGTGGCGGCGGCGTTTGTGATTTCAGGTTTTGTTTTTCAGGATGTACTGGCCGGCAAAACGTTTAACGGTGCCATCTACACCTGGTTGGTAACCGATGGCATTCACTTCGAAATTGGTTTCCTGATTGATTCCCTGACCGCCACGATGATGTTGGTGGTGACGTTCGTGTCGCTGATGGTGCACGTTTACACCATTGGTTATATGGCCGATGACGACGGTTACACCCGGTTCTTTTCGTATATCTCGCTATTCACCTTTGCCATGCTGATGCTGGTGATGTCGAATAACTTTTTGCAACTCTTTTTTGG
>JANPNU010000020.1:0-3427 GCA_031427615.1 Burkholderiales bacterium | reverse complement strand
GTGAAATTCGTCAAAACACAGCAGCCGCAATTGTTTGGCAATTTTGGTGGCAATCGGCTCAAGCGGATCCTCGCTGCCGGCGTGTTGATGCATCTCGGCGTGTAACTCGTGCATAAAGGCATGAAAATGCACCCGCCGTTTGCGTTTTAAAGTTGATACGTTGTAAAAGGCGTCCATCATCAACGATTTGCCACGGCCGACGCTACCCCAAATGTAAATCCCCTTGGGCGGCCGTTTGCCACCACCAAAATTGGTCACCAGCCGGTTGATTTTGCCCTGCCGATATTGCCGGTAGTTTTCTATTTCACCGTGCAGACGTTCAAGATGATTCAACACCGCGAGCTGGGCCGGATCCGATTGATAATCGCGGCTTTGTGAAAACTTCCAATACCATTCGAGTGGTGAACCGGCCTCGATGCCGGCGCTTTCCCCACCGACACCGGATGCACTGTATTGGTCCGCTTCGCCGGAAATGTTGGCGAGGGATTCGGCGGGTTTGCTCATCGTTGCCCTGAATAATTTGCCAACAACGGCCGATTGCCGATGAGCGAAAAAATAACAGAAACTATACGGTGTGAGCGGCGTTTGGGCACAAATGCCGCGAAAACGCGCGCCAATAAACGACTTTTATAAATTGAAAATTCTAAAAACCCACAAATTTTGTCATTCCGGCGCAGGCCGGAATCCAGTCCTTTGGTATTTTCAATAACTTGTCCACCTCTGGATCCCGGCGTGCGCCGGGATGACGGGGTTTTTAGAAGTCCCCAAATGGAAACGTCTAAAAACTCATAAAACCCCCTCCCCTGCGTAGGCAGGGGTCTAATTTCTGTTGCGGGTTCAATGGCATACAAGAATTGGCTACCAGTCTTCGCCGGCAATGGGCAGATTTTTAGAATGTCCCTAATGGCACGTTCACAAAAACCCGTCCCCTTGTCTCCGCGCAGGATGGAATGACAGCGCATCAAAGTTTTAAGTTCGCCGAACGTCATCATCATGGATTGTGGACAGTGATTGAAATCAGCAATCACATATTCAAGGTACGTTTGTCCACGGCCAGCGCGGCCTCGCGCACGGCTTCCGATAGGGTTGGATGACCGTGGACAATCCGCGCCAGATCTTCGCTGGCCGCTTTAAATTCCATTGCCACCACCAGCTCCTGAATCAGTTCGGAGGCGTGGGCATGAATAATGTGTCCGCCCAGAATTCGATCGGTATTGGCGTCAGCAATAATTTTGACAAAGCCAGCGGTTTCGCCCTGACCCAGCGCACGGCCATTGGCCATAAACTGAAATTGTCCGGTCTTGACCGCCACCCCTTCGGCTTTGAGTTGCTGTTCGGATTTGCCAACCCAGGCGACTTCCGGCGAGGTGTAAATAATCCACGGGATGGTATTGAAATCAATATGCGGTTGTTGGCCGGCGATGCGCTCGGCCACGGCCACCCCTTCATCCTCGGCTTTGTGTGCCAGCATCGGGCCGCGCACCACGTCACCCACGGCATACACATTTGGCAGATTGGTGGCGCAATAATCATCGACCTCGATAAATCCGCGCTCGGATATTTTTAGTCCGACATTTTCTGCGCCAAGTCCGTCGGTATTTGGCACACGGCCCACCGAGACAATCAGCTTGTCACATTCCAATTTTTGCGCCGCACCTTTGTCATCGCTGTACTCAACCGTGATCCCGGTTTTTTTGCTGATGACCTTGCCGATTTTTACGCCGAGTTTGATATCAAGACCCTGTTCTTTGGTAAAAACTTTCCACGCTTCCTTTTGAATCGCCTCGTCGGTGACCGCCAAAAATGTTGGCAGCGCTTCAAGCACTGTCACGTTTGCGCCCAGACGCCGCCAGACACTGCCGAGCTCCAGCCCAATCACCCCCGCACCGATCACACCAAGACGTTTCGGCACGGTGTCAAAGGTCAACGCGCCTTCGTTATCACAAATATGAACGTTATCAACCACCATGCCCGGCAAATGACGCGCCTTGGAACCGGTGGCGATGATGACGTGTTTGGCTGTCACCGTGGTACCGGTCTTATCACCCGTGGCAACATGAATCGTGTATTGACCGTCCGCTGCGCCGACAAATTTGCCAAAGCCTTTTAGCCAGGTGATTTTATTTTTGCGAAATAAAAATTCGATGCCCTTGGTCATCTTGCCGACAATGGTGTCCTTGCGACCCTGCATTTTTTTGATGTCAACCTTCATGCCGGACACACTGATGCCGTGATCCTGATATTTGTGTTCGATTTTTTCGACGTTTTCTGACGACTCCAGCAGCGCCTTGGACGGGATACAACCCACGTTTAAGCAGGTGCCGCCGAGTGCCAGTTCGCCTTTTGGATTTTTCCAACCCTCAATACAAGCGACCGAAAAACCGAGCTGCGCGGCGCGAATGGCGGCGATATATCCGCCGGGCCCGGCACCAATCACCACAACATCAAATGTATTCGACATGATCAACTTCCATTATTTCGAGTTAAATTTTTGACCCGACAATTTGCAGGCGCTTAAAGCCACATCCGTGAAACATGCACACCAAGCGCGGCACAAAACCCGGCGATAAACGGTGAGGTGCGTGACAGCACAAACGGCGGATGTTTCATCCAACGGGTAAACCATAACGTCAGGCCGACCGCCAGACCCACACCAAGTGGAATGGCAACCATCGACGACACATAACGGCCAAACCACTTCGACAACAATACCGTCAGAAAACCAGTCAGCAACACACCAATCATCAAAAACACCAGCTTCATGACCAGGCGCGACATCTTCAATTTTGCTTTTGCCATCAGTATGAAACCCGGACAACGATTGTGTGGTGGTGACCTGTTTTAATCGCGGACATCGCACCTAAATATCGAGCAACAAACGCGCCGGATCTTCCAATGCGTCCTTCATCGCCACCAGTGCCAGCACCGCTTCACGACCATCAATAATGCGATGGTCGTAACTCATGGCCAGATAATTCATCGGCCGGATCACAATCTGGCCATTTTCAACCACCGGCCGTTCCTTGGTCGCATGTACACCGAGAATGGCCGACTGCGGCGGATTGATGATCGGTGTGGACAACATCGAACCAAACACACCGCCATTGGAAATCGAGAACGTGCCTCCGGTTAATTCGTCCATGGTCAACTTGCCGTCTTTTGCCTTTTGCCCGAATTCGGCGATTTTCTTTTCGATATCGGCGATCGACATTTGATCGGCATCCCGCAAAATCGGCACGACCAGGCCGCGCTCGGTACCCACCGCAATACCGATGTCGTAAAAGCCGTGATAAACAATATCGTTGCCATCAACGGAACCGGAAAATAACTTTTATTACGAATACTGAATATGAGCCTTTTGTTAAAAGTAGTACGGTTATCTATCACAAAATCATCATCGCTCTCTGGTTTCGCTATGGCTAAAGGC
>JANPNU010000019.1:0-2272 GCA_031427615.1 Burkholderiales bacterium | reverse complement strand
GTTTGGCGTCTCGCTACGTATCGTTCGTGAACGGCATATCGCCGAAGAAGTATTACAGGACAGTTTTGTGAAAATTTGGCACCACGCCGCTGACTATGCCGCCGCCAAATCCGCGCCGATGACGTGGATGACGGCCATTGTGCGCAATCGCAGCCTCGATATTGTCCGCCGTCCGGATCACGAAGTCGCCGATGAAAATGATTATTTCGCGCTCAATATGCCCGACGACCGCCCATCACCGGCGGACCAACTTGCCAGCAAACGCGATCAAGCGGAAATCGTGCGCTGTATGAAAGGACTTGATGACGAACAAAATTCAGCTATTTTGCTGGCTTTTTTCCAGGGTCTGTCACACACCGAAGTCGCCGATAAGTTGGATAGGCCGCTCGGGACGGTCAAAACCCATATTCGGCGGGGTTTGCTCAAACTCAAGGATTGTCTGGACGGGCAAGTCAATGAAGGGGCGAGTGCATGAAACTCGACCATCCTGAATTGCAGAGCCGGCTCGCCGCCGAATATGTACTTGGCACCATGCGCGGCGGCGCACGGCGCCGCTTCGAAGAGTATTTGCGAGATAGTCAAACACTGCGAATAGCGGTATCACAATGGGAAACCCGCCTGATGCCCATGGCAGATCAAGTGCCGCCCGTCACACCGCCGGACCGCGTCTGGAAAAAAATTGTCGGACGAGTTAGTGGAAGTAAAACGCAAGCATTGGCGGGCATTGGCAAGCAAAATGCCGCCAATAGTCGCACCAGTTGGCGACTTTTTGATAGCTTATTGTTCTGGCGCAATCTCGGACTCAGCGCATCCACCCTGGTCATTGTGCTCACCGTTGGCCTATTTGCCGGCAACGGCTGGCAGGCACGTGACCCGATGATGACGGCGGTGTTGGAAGACGACGGCGTGGCGCGCATGATTGTTGAGCAACCGAGGGCGGATTTGCTGATGATCAAAATGGTTAAGCCGTGGAAAACGGCGTCTACCAAGAGTTTGCAACTTTGGGTGATGCCAAAAGACGGCCCACCCCGCTCAATCGGTATCATCAATCAGGACGGTTCAACCAAAATCAGGATGCAGGATTTGCCAAGCATGCTCGATAACGGTCTCTCTTTTGCGGTGAGCAAGGAGCCACCGGGTGGTTCACCCACCGGCCAACCAACCGGCATGATTTTGTGCAAAGGTGTGATTGCCACCATGCCACCCAAACGCGGGCCGGTGCCGCTGATTTAACCGGCGTCATCAGAAAACCTGACCATGACCCAAGCTGTTTTGCTGGTGGATCAACTCATACGCGAATTAAAATCGCGCGGCATCACCTATGCCCAACTTGCAAAATTGATCGGCATGTCCTAGGCCAGTGTGAAACGCATGTTTTCACAACGCAATATGACGCTTGATCGGGTCGATGAAATTCTGACGGCAACCGGCATTGAGTTTGCCGAGTTAACCGACCATTTTGATCGCGAACAGCAACGGCTCGCAAAAATGACCTTTAAACAGGAACAGCAGGTGATCAACGACCCGCTGCTATTTTTGGTCGCGGTTTGTGCGCTGAATCTGATGAGTGCGGATGAAATATTGGCGACCTACTCGATTACCGAAGTCGAGCTGGTTGCCACTCTGGTCAGACTCGACCATTTGGGGTTGATCGATTTATTGCCCAACAATCGATTCAAACTAAAAGTTGCCCGCACGTTTTCGTGGCTGCCCAACGGAGCAATCATGCAGGCATTTAAAAACAACGCCGCCGATTTTTTTGACAGTGAATTTGCCCAGGCCAGTGACGCCCTGTTTATGTTGAACGCGCGGCTTTCACAGGCGTCGCGACTGGCGCTGGTGGACCGCCTCAAACGCGTCGCGCGGGATTTTTCCGGGCAGCACTTCGAAGACGCCAACCTGCCCACCTGCCAACGCGAACCGGTTAGTTTGTTGATTGCCACCCGCAGTTGGCATCTCAAGGCGGTGGATTCCTATTTGCGCAAAAAATAATCTGTACTTCAAACCACGCACGAGCAAATAGATTTGCGAATTTTTTTGCCGGCTGGATAATTAAACCTAGAAACGGCAGTTGAACGGGTGTGAGTGTGCGTTTTTGCGGCTTTCTGGCTAGGCCTCATTTGGCAACAGCGACGCGGCAACCTCCACGTTGCAAGCAGGAGCAACACCGCCAGGGAGTCGCAAAAACGTACAATCGCACCCGTAGCGCTCTCACCCAAAAGGTGAACAACTTAAACCCACAAAACATCAATGAATACGCAGTGTTTCAAAC
>JANPNU010000018.1:0-3048 GCA_031427615.1 Burkholderiales bacterium | reverse complement strand
ACCGTGAATTTGAGCGGGCGTAACCATAAATTTAATAACCGATGCAAGTGGCAATGCGAATAAATGAGCGGCAAAAAATCAATGCCGCAACTTGTAACCCGATTTTAACAGGTGAAGTGTGAACGCCGAGAGGCACAAAAATGAAAATCCGGTGACGCTCAGACTAAGCCACACCGACACGTCCGATTTGCCAAAAAATCCATAACGAAATCCGTCGATCATGTAAAAGAACGGATTGAGATGGGACAGCGTCTGCCAAAACGGGGGCAACGAGTGAATGGAATAAAACACACCGGATAAAAACGTCAGCGGCATGATGACAAAATTTTGAAACGCAGCCATTTGGTCAAATTTGTCCGCCCAAAGGCCGGCGATCATGCCCAGCGAACCCAACAATGCACTGGCGAGTATGGCAAACGTCACAATCCACAAGCCATTATGAATTGGGATGTCCGCCATAAAAACGCCCACCAAAAAAACACCCGCGCCAACAGCCAGCGCCCGCACCATCGCCGCCAGCACGTAGGCGCCAAAAAAATTCCAATGCGACAATGGCGGCAACAAAATAAACAGGATGTTGCCGGTGATTTTTGACTGAATGAGTGACGAAGAAGTGTTGGCAAACGCATTTTGCAAGATCGACATCATCGCCAATCCTGGAATCAGGAATTGTTTGTAGGTGACACCCGGGAACGCGGCGCTGCTGGCGGACATCACGTGCGCAAAAATGAGCAAATACAACACCGAGGTAATCACCGGCGAGGCAATGGTCTGAAAGCCGACCTTATAAAAGCGTAGAACTTCCTTGATAAATAACGTTTGAAAGCCAATCATTTGTGCATCACCTTCAAAAATACTTCCTCCAGATCGGGCTCGGCAACTTCCATTTTTGAAATGATGGCACCGTTGGTTCTGAGCGCCACAAGGTAACGCTCGACGTCTGCGTACTCATGAATGGCAAAGTAATGCACCTGATTTTCACCCTCCCCCGCCGACTTGAGCAAATCAGCAGCCAACGCAGTTGGCAGCGGGTTGGCCAGTCGTACCCGCAACACCCGGTCGGAAAATGCGTTCAGTAAATTCTCAGTGTTATCCAACGCGATAATTTTGCCCGCCTTCATCATAGCGATCCGCGTGCACAATTGCTGCGCCTCTTCCAGATAATGGGTGGTCAACAATATTGTATGGCCTTGACGATTCAGGCTTCGGATAAATGCCCACAACGTTTGGCGTAATTCAACATCAACGCCGGCGGTTGGCTCGTCAAGCACGATGACGGATGGCCGATGCACCAACGCTTGGGCGACCAATACCCGTCGTTTCATGCCGCCGGAAAGTTGTCGCATATTTTTGTCGGCTTTGTCGGTGAGCGCAAGATTGACGAGCAATTCGTCAATCCACGCATCGAGCGCTTGGCCTCGACCAATACCAAAGTATCCGGCCTGAAATCGCAGCGTTTCCCGCACCGAAAAGAATGGATCAAAAACAATTTCTTGCGGAACAATTCCCAGTGCCCGGCGTGCCGCGCGGTAGTCTTTGACAACATCATGCCCCATCACCGCCAACGACCCCGCGTCCACCCTGACCAGTCCGGCCAGCGCAGAAATGAGCGTGGTTTTGCCAGCACCATTGGGGCCAAGCAGGGCAAAAAACTCACCCTGCTCAACCGTCAGCGAGACATCCGCAAGCGCCCGCAGATTTTGATAACGTTTGACAACACCGGAAATTTCAATGGCGTGCATGGTTGACTTTCGATAAAACAAAAACGCCCTCCAACGAGGGCGCTGAATCCGGCATTAGGTATTGGCTACCCGCCATTTTGTGACGGGCAATGAATAAGACCAGTCACTTCATAAAGCTCAGCCAGCGCCTGCAAATTTGCTGGCAAATGAATATAACGAAGTGCCTTGCCCAGCGCGGTGGCCTTGCGCCGCCAATGCAACAGCAGCGCCACGCCAGACGAGTCAATTTCACGCACGTTGCTGAAGTCAATGGTCAGACAATCCGGCAACGGGTTTTGCGAGACATAAGCCGCCGTTTCCGCCAGCCGCAGTGGCATGGCATTCAAATTGAGCGCCCCGTCCAGCACCAAGATTTCGCCTAAAACAGTCGACGAAAATGGCGGGCTAATGTTAGCGGAGGTTGATTTTGGCAAAATTATTTCTTGGCGGCGTTTTTTGCGTTGCGTTCAGACAGTGACTTGATCAAACCATCAATGCCGGCAGCCTTGATCTCGGTTGCAAATGAGGAGCGGTAATTGGTCACCAATGACACACCGTCGATCAGAACATCAAAAACTTTCCAGTCGCCACCGGCGCCAGCCGATTTTTCCATCGAATAATCAATCGGTACACCCGGTCCACCGCTCTGAAGTATCGTTGTTTTTACAACCACCTCGGTGTCTGTGCTGGACAATTTAAGAGGACGAACCTCGATTAATTGGTTTTTGAATTGGGACAACGAGGACGAATAGGTGCGTACCAACAGGCGCCTAAACTCATTGATTAACGCCGCTTTTTGTGCGTCTGACGCGTCGCGCCAGGCACGGCCAACCGCCAGCTGAGTCATCCGCTGAAAATTAAAATATGGCAGAATTTTTTCGTTTGCGAGCTTTTCAACCTTGGCAGGATCACCAGCCGCCAAGCCCTTGTCGGCCTTGAGCATGGCCAATATCTCGGCCGTATTTTTACGCACGATTTCGTCCGGCGCGACAGCCAGCGCCAACGTCATGGCCGACAACAGCAATACTGCAATCATTAATTTAAATTTGTTCAACATATCAATTCCAAAAAAGACGTTCTTAATACAACGTACAAGGAGTGCAAAAGTTAACATTCGCGGGCGCGTCACACGCCGGCATAACCGCCGCAACCCACATCAGCGATTTTGGCGAAGCCTTAACGATTATTTTTTCTCCACGGATTTATCCGGCCTATCAGCAGCCTTGCTAAACAGAAGTTGTCCAATCAATCGCTCCAGAACCACCGCCGATTGGGTCAGCAAAATCCGGTCGCCCTGGTGTATCAACTGCAACGCTTCGGTCCAGCC
>JANPNU010000017.1:0-3535 GCA_031427615.1 Burkholderiales bacterium | reverse complement strand
GCACCGTCGGATGACGCAGCACCGCCGGAATTGAATCCATGCCCACGCCGCCTTTGCCCTGGCGCGCGGCCTGCACCTGGTTGTACAGGCTTTCGGCCTCGGCACGTTTGGTGCGCGCGGAAACCAGCCCGCTGGTGGCTTCTTCCAGCGCCTTGGCGGCACCCGACAGCGCCACACCTTTCACATCGACAATGCGCTCGCGCTCACGATAATCCTGCAAGGATTTTTCCGAGCCTTCCAGCTTCGCGCGCAATTCCCCCATTTGCCCGGTGAGCCAGGCACTGGCCTTCTGGGTCATTTTGACCTTGGACTCGAGATCATTTTCGATAAACACGTCGGCCAGGGTATTGGGCACCAACGCCGCCAGCTCTTTGTCGTTGGCGGTAAAGCTAATTTGCACCAACTGGCTATTTCTAACCGGCTGGACTTGCAGGTCGTTGATAAACGCGCGGATCACGTTTTTTTGAACCTGCTCTTCAGTCATTGGTTCATTGGACTTGAACCAATTCATCGGCAACCACGCCTTCATACCATCGTTGGTGGCCTGACGCGGATCGTATTCGGGATGCGTGGTCAGCTTCAGGCGCTCGACCACCTTGCGGGCGAGCTCACGCGATTTGATGATTTCAACCTGCGTTTGGTAATACTCGCGATTGCCCCCTCCCATCGCGTTGTATACCTCTTCGATCGATACCACTTTTGATTTGGACTGCTCGATCATGACCGTGGCTGTGGCACGGTATAACGGCTTTAACGAAAACACGACCAGGGTCGTGATCAGTGCCACCAGTGTAACCAGGCCGAGGATGCTCCACTTGCGTTTGGTGATCGATCGCCAATATTCAACCAGATCGAGTGTTTCGCCTTCAGGCTCAGGATGCGCCATACCCATTACGCTCGCGTGTGCGAGGGGAAGGCGATCAATTAATGTGCGGTCATTCATCGTGATATTTTTCTAAAAGAAGCTTTCTTCGACCGTCAAAATGTCGCCGGGCTTAACAGCGGAATCGAGCAAAATGCGCTTGGCGTTGCCCTTCAGGTCATCTTCGTGAATGACATTAATCCGCTCTTTCGCGGCACGCTCTTTAAACCCACCCGCAAGTGAAATCGCTTTGCGCACGGTCAACCCCGGGATAAACGGATAACCACCCGGTTTCTCGACCAAACCATTCACAAAAAAATTACGATACTCGTGCATCGTCACGGTGACTTGGGGGTTCAATAAATATCTGCCCTGCAGGCCTTTGGTGATAAAGCTTTCCAATTCGCCGACGGTGAGGCCGCGCACACGAATTTCGCCCAAATACGGAAACGACAGAGTGCCGGCATCTGACAGGCGAACTTTTTCCCGCTTCAAGTCGTCTTCGCCGACCACCTGCACACTGATCACATCACCCACACCGAGTTTGTAAATGGACAGCGATTGGCCCGGCGCGTTATCAACATTTTGGGTCCGGCTGGATGCGGCCAACTGGGGCGGGCTTTGCGCCTGGGCGACGAATCCAGTCAACCCCATGACAGTCACCAGCACCAACCACAAACAGTTATTAAACAATTTAAAAAACATCAGACAGGTGCCTCGAGTTAAAAATCAACATAACGCCGGAAAAGGAAAAAGGCCGTGACCGCCTAACGCAGTCAAAGCCTTTGACGATTTGCCAAAGAAAACAGCAGCGTTATAAGGTCGCGCCGAGTGTCAGCATGTAGAGATTTTTCTTGTAGTTAAAGCCGCGGGTGTTGGAGTCACGCGAGGTGTTGGTGAATTCGCCGCCAACCGTCAACCAACGCACGATCTTGTAATTTAGTTTCAGCCCGTAGGAATCGGTGGAGTCGGAACGCGCATTGCCAACAAAATCGTCGTCCGCGCGCGACATGCTGGCCGTAGACATCAGACGGGAATTCCACTGATGCTGCCAATTCACACCGAATTTTTTGGACAAGGTAAAGTCACCCAAACCGGTGGATTCGCTGAAAGTCTTGATCGTGAAAAAATCAAACTTGGTGTAACTAAGCGGCTTCCATGAAACATTGGCTTCCCAACCTGATGAGGAGTAGTCACGACGGCTTGCAAGCGCAAAATCCTTGCGAATTTGGCCGACTTTGACACTGCCACTGGTTGCCGCTGTGGCATCCCAGGTCACCCCGACAAGATAACGACGCTCTTTGCTGTCTTGAGCGGATGTGGCCAACTTGTAATCGATGCGATCTTCCCGCGCCTCAAAAACAAATGACGTCTTCGGCGCTACCCGCAGGAAAAAACGTCCACCAAAATTATCAGTATTACGATCACTACCAACCGTGGTGGCGCGATTATTCACATACCGTTTGTTGGCCGAACCAGCTTCAACTTCCACGCGACCAATTGCTTCATTGGCGCCGTATGCAAATAACAGGCTTGGCGTGGTTGTCCGGTATTCATCTGGCGCGCCTGAGATACCACGATCATTCGAACCACGCGGATCATGCGCACGAACATAGTCGGCAGCAAGTTTTAAGCCCATGCTCGAAGTAAACACAAATTCACCGGTACCCAGAACGCGGTAATCGGTGTAATTGTCGGCACTGCTCGATGAGTACCGACCGACATTGAGGTCATATGCCAATCCGAGTTTGGCGTTCTCTGACGTCGCCTCGACTTTAAAGCCAGGATTGTAGGTCTGCAAATTGGAGCTGCGCTGATTGACGTTGGTCAGAAACAAATTATTGTTGCGACCAAACGCCAGATTGACAAAAGGGTATAGCGTTAGACCTTCGCCGAGTGGAATACCCTTCGGCCCATCTTTGTCGCGACTACCCTCCGGGATCTTGTAGGCCGGAGAAACCGGGCCGGTTTGGGCGTGAGCCGCAAAGGACGCGGCGGCGAGTGAAAGGCCTGCCAAAACAGCAGCAAAATGTTTGTGAGTTGGGCGCATTATGTGGTGTCCATTTTTATTAGATCAACTGATTGTTAACTATTTGACTTGCATCATTTTTTTAACTCTAGCACTATTTTGATCCGTACAAGTGCTTTTTCAGCGTTTATGGTAATAATTTGCAAGGAGTTACGCAATCTCAGGGAGCCCATCTCAGGGAGCCCAGTGTGTCTCTTGAAAAACACAAGTTGAATATGTAAATTTCACCGGAGGCCACCGTTCAACGAGCCAATGTACCCCCTAATTGAGGGATGGTCGGCAGCCTATTCCTCGAACACATCGCCGAACTGTACGCACAAACATGCCGCAGGCGCGTGCCACACCAGACAAGCGCGACACCTTCCTCGGAAAACCGCGATACCTTCCCAGAAAGACCGCGATACCTTCCCCGGAAAAGCCTGACTGCTTTTGTCAGGCGCATGTCCGGGGCCCAAGTTGCACTGTGCGTCACCACGATTAGCCCCCTGCCTGCGCAGGGGAAGGTCAAAATACCGCCCAACCTTCACCGGAGCAGCGAAACAGCTTCATCGTTTCGCGCACGTCCGGTGCCCAATTTTGAATGACAGCATCAGCAACGCATCAAATCAACTTAATGGGCCCCGGACTAAATCCGGGGAAAGGTA
>JANPNU010000016.1:0-2277 GCA_031427615.1 Burkholderiales bacterium | reverse complement strand
CGAGTGAATCAACACCAAAAAATCGCCCAACTCTTGTGGCAGTTCGTGGGCGATGATGGCAACGGAAGTCAAGATACCCAGTCGAATGTCGGCGACAAATGCCGCGGCAATCACCAATCCGTCGGTGAAATTATGAAAACCGTCACCGATGATGATCATCCACGCCGATGATTCATTGCCGTGGGCTAAGTGGTTGGACCCGCCTGGCGCGCCATGATGATGGCGTTCATGATCGGCGTGCTTGGCTATAAGGCTGCCGGGCTCGGTCAAGGACGCAAATTGCGCACTATGATCGTGACTATGGCGCCATAACACCATTTTTTCCAGCACAAAAAATCCGAGAATGCCCGCCAGAATCCAGGCGGCGACCTTGTGATATTCGGTGGTTGTTTCAAAAATATGCGGCAACAGATCCAGAAAGACCACTGCCAACAAAGCGCCCACGGCGTAGCTGACAAACAATGGGATCAGGCGAGGCTGTACCCGCCACGCAACCAATGCGGCGAGGGTGACGGAGATAATGCCCCCCGCAAGTGCGGCGGCAATGATGTAGAGAAGTGTCATGAATTATTCTTATCTTGTTATCTTGATAGGGCTGGACAGACAGCCCGGCGGTCGATCCGAATGCAGACCAATCATCTAATGCAACTTGATTGCAACATTCTAACATTCATGCCCGCAGGCAGAGGGTGCTTTTATTACACCAAATAAATGAATGCCGCCATGCGTCCAGATTTCAATCCAGACTTACCCTCGCGCCGATGGGAAAAAAATCGCTCAGGATGACTCACCGTACACAGGCCACCGCCATAAATATGGGTGGTCACCATTCCCGCTGCAGTTAACCGTATTCGTGCCAGTGCAAAAATATCCGCCAAGAATTTCTGATCATTGGTGCCATCAATGGGTTGAAATGCGCATGCCGCGGCCGAATCCAGCGTTACAAACGCGTCTCGAACGTCGATCCCTACTTCAAATTTCGAAGGCCCAATGGCCGGTCCCATCCACGCCAAAATATTTGCCGCTGGAACCCGCATCGATTGAATGGTCGCCTCGAGCACACCGGCGGCCAAACCGCGCCAACCTGCGTGGGCGGCGGCAACCACCGTGCCACCGAGGTCGGTAAACATAACCGGCAGACAATCCGCCACCATTGCGGTGCAGACCGTACCAGATTGGCGTGATACTACGGCGTCAGCAGTCATGGCGTGGGTGGGGTCGATTGCATCCAACTCTGCCACGTCAATGCCATGGATCTGACTCATCCATCGCGGTGGAAAACCGATGAGCTGCTCGACCCGCCGGCGATTTTCCGCCACGGCGTGTGGATCATCACCAACACTTTTTCCCAGATTGAGTCCCGCCAGTCCACCCTTGCTGACACCGCCCGCGCGGGTCGTAAACACCGCCCGCACATTTTTAGGTGCCGGCCAATCGGGAACAATGCAGTCAGACAGCGTTAACACTAAACTTCCGCGACCGCCGCAATCAAGGTCTGCATATCGTCCGGAATGGGTGCCTTGAATGAAACCAATTTTTTCGTTTTGGGGTGTTCAAATGCCAACGCCTTGGCGTGTAAGGCCTGCCGTCCAAAAAGGGTGACGGCGTCATGCAGCACCGGCGACAATCCTTTGACGCCCTTGCCGTACACACTATCGCCTTCCAGCGGAAAGCCGATCGAGGACATATGCACACGGATTTGATGGGTGCGCCCGGTTTCAAGTTTGCACTCAACCAGCGTGTGATAAGTGAATAATTCCTCAACATGGTAATGGGTCACGGCTGGTTTGCCCGGGCCCAGAGCATTCACCACCGACATTTTCACGCGCTCACGCGGGTGCCGACCAATTGGTGCGTTTACCGTGCCATCGCCCAATACCAGCCCCCGTACCAGCGCGGCGTAACGTCGCGACACGGTATGCGCCTGCAACTGTCTCACCAGCGCCAGCTGCGCCGCTTCGTTGCGGGCGATCACCATCAGGCCGCTGGTATCTTTATCGAGCCGATGCACAATTCCCGCACGTGGCACGTTGCTGGTTTCCGGGTAGCGATACAAAATGCCATTCAGCACCGTGCCGGACCAATTGCCAGCCGCGGGATGCACCACCAAATTGGGTTGTTTGTTGATGACCACGATATCGTCGTCTTCAAACACTACCTTCAGCGGCAAATCTTCGGCCTGAAAGGCATTGTCCTCATCACGTGGCTTGATATTCCATAGATCGAATTGCAGCACGCCATCAGCCGTCCGCGTTTCGGCAAAAGAGCCATGCGGCC
>JANPNU010000015.1:0-2247 GCA_031427615.1 Burkholderiales bacterium | reverse complement strand
CATTGTGTGTTGACATCGGGGCGGATACCGGTTTTGAAGCGGAAGATTGATGCATCGTTGCCAAGGTCAGCTTTTCCCATCCATCAAGGTCCTGTCCATGCCCCAACGCACCCCTCTATTTGATTGCCATCTCGCCTGTGGTGCCAAGATGGTTGATTTCGGCGGCTGGGAAATGCCACTTCACTACGGTAGTCAAATCGATGAACATCATCATGTTCGTCACAGCGCTGGCATGTTCGATGTCTCACACATGCTCAATGTTGATATCAAGGGCGATCACCCACGCGAATTCTTGCGGCTGTTGGTCGCCAACAATGTCGACAAATTAATCAGCCCCGGCAAAGCCTTGTATTCGTGCATGCTCAACGAGGACGGCGGTGTCATTGACGATCTGATTATTTATTTTATTAGCGAGTCACATTTTCGTATTGTGGTCAACGCCGGCACCGCCGACAAAGATGTCGCTTGGATGAAAAAGACGGCCATAACAGGCGGATTCGAGTTAAACATTACGGCGCGCCGCGATTTGGCCATGATTGCCGTACAAGGCCCGCAAGCGTGTGAAGCGGTGTGGCGCGTCTGGCCGCAGGTGCGTGCCGCGACGGAGTCTCTGGTGCCGTTTTCAGCCCATCTTTCCGGTGACGTGATGATTGCCCGTACCGGCTATACCGGTGAAGAAGGTTTTGAAATTGTGTTGCCGGCGGCTGAGGCGGCTGGTTTTTGGATGGCGCTCAAGGATGTCGGTGTGGCACCGGCTGGTTTGGGTGCGCGTGACACCTTGCGGCTCGAAGCGGGCATGAACTTGTACGGCAATGATATGGATGAATCGGTTTCGCCGCTTGATGCGGGTCTGGCGTGGACCGTGGATATGAAATCACCCCGAAATTTTATCGGCCGTGCCGCGCTGGAGCGGGAGGGCAAGACACAGTCCTTTGTCGGCCTGAAACTACTCGAACGCGGCGTGTTGCGTGCGCATATGAAAGTCATCACGCCGCATGGTGATGGTGAGATCACCAGTGGCACCCATTCGCCTACGCTGGGCTTTTCAGTTGCAATGGCGCGGGTGCCCAAGGCGGTGGCAATCGGTGACACCGTAAACGTTGATATACGTGGCAAGTTGATGCCGGCACGGGTGGTAAAAATGCCGTTTGTACGCAATGGCAAAGCGCTGATTTCCTGAGTCTGTTTTTTTCTGCAGTTATTCCTGTTTTTTATTTCGGAGCCAATATGAACATCCCAACCAATCTTAAATACACCCAATCACACGAGTGGATTCGCGCCGAGGCGGACGGCACGTTAACGGTCGGCATTACCGATGTCGCGCAAGAAATGTTGGGAGATTTGGTATTTGTTGGTGATGTCAAAGTGGGCGAAACGCTCGGCGCGGGTGATATGGCCGGTGTGGTTGAGTCGGTAAAAGCAGCGTCTGATATTTATGCGCCTGTGGCCGGCGAAATCACCGAATTTAACGCGGCGCTGGATGCGGCACCGGAATCCCTAAATGGCGCGCCGTACGACAACTGGATTTTCAAAATGAAGCCAAGCAACGCGGCGGACGTTGCGAATTTGTTGGATGCGTCGGCTTACCAAGCGGTCGCGAGCGCAAGCTGATTCATTGCGTCGCAATTGACGGTAAATAAAATATTGAGTGAGTGAATGATGAATTTGATGTCTCAGACCGAACTAAACGATGGCAGTGAATTTCATGGCCGCCATATTGGCCCGGACCAGGCTGACCAGATGGAAATGCTGAAAGTGGTGGGCGCGGATTCGCTGAACGCCTTGATGGAAAAAATCGTGCCGTTGGGGATTCTCAAACGCGACCCACTAAACCTTGCGCCGCCCCGAACGGAGCAGGACGTGTTGGCCGATCTAAAACGGATCGCCGGTAAAAACAAGGTTTATAAATCGTATATTGGTCAGGGCTATTACGGCACGTTTACGCCCACCGTTATCTTGCGCAATATTTTGGAAAACCCGGCGTGGTATACGGCGTACACACCGTATCAACCTGAAATTGCACAGGGTCGTCTGGAGGCGCTGTTAAATTTCCAGACCATGGTGTGTGATTTAACCGCGATGGAGATTTCCAATTCATCCTTGTTGGATGAAGCCACCGCTGCCGCCGAAGCCATGACATTGGCCAAACGCAGCGCCAAATCGACCAGCAAGACCATTATTGTTGCCGGTGATTGTCATCCACAATCCATTGCACTCATCCAAACCCGCGCCGAACCGCTGGGCATC
>JANPNU010000014.1:0-1628 GCA_031427615.1 Burkholderiales bacterium | reverse complement strand
ACCCAATAACCGGGGCGGCGGCTGTGGTGGGCGACGGCAATGACGCGGATGGCATTGCCCTGCAGGCGATAAATCAGGGAATAGGGGAAACTATGCAGCGGCAACCTTCGGGTGTTGTGCGCACCAGTTGTGCCCATTTCGGCGAACTGGCTCAGAAGGCCAAGCACCCGATCAAGCTCATTGGCAAAATCACCTGCCGCATCAAGCGCACCCTCGCCGATGTACCAATCGGTTGCGGCCTCCGCATCGGCGTGAGCATCATCGCTAAGACTGGTCGACAATTGTTTTGGCGGCATGGATTTTTGCGCGGAGGCGGATCATCACTTCATCGGCGGGTATCCATTGTGTGCGCCCGGCTTCCATATCCGCGACGCGGCGGGCAATTTCTTCGTCCCACGCATTGGCGATGGCCTCAGGTGACTCTTCGGCTTCGCCGTCCAGGCTGACAATCAGTCGGTGTATCAATTCGCCCCGTTCTTTTGGCGCAAGGCTCAAGGCCTGATTTTCAATTTCTTTTAATATCGCCGCCATGATGCGCTCCCAATTTTGACACTGCTGAACATGATAGCACTGCTGTCACGCGCGAAATATCCGATGCCGTCATGTTGTTTGCATTGAAGCATCTCGACTGTTGTGCGCAACGATATGCGTCATTCATCATCGCACCCACAAATAGTCCGGCGTGACGCGCAACCAGCCGTGGTCGTTTTTGATGAGGGTGTTGAAGCCGGAGGCGGTCCAGAAGCCTTGCATGGGAAGCGATTCTCCAATTCAAAATAAAATAATAGAAAGTGCCCGACTGGCGGGCGATTTGAGAAAAAATTGCCTGAAAATGCGCAGTGGATAACGACTTTGCATTTTTGGAACTTCTAAAAACCCCAAAATTTCCTTCCCCTGCGTAGAGCCTGCCCCGGCAGGCTCCGCCGGAAAAAGAACGGTTATTAGAAGTTCCCTTTTCTGCCATCAACCGCAGTGGATACCGAAGTTTATATGCAGAACCCCGCAATTCGGCAATACTCTGCTGACCTTTGCCATTGACCAATGCGTGAGATTCACTTTGCCACCAGTGGAGCAAAAAGAAATGGATCTCTTTCACCGCATTTATCAAACCCACCAAATACTCAGCAACCGTCGGCTGCCTGTCGCGCGTGCAACGCTTGAACACGACCTCAATTGCAGCGAATCCACTGTCAAAAAAATCATCCGCACCATGCGTGGCTACGGCGCACCCATTGACTATGACACTGAGCGCAAAGGATATATCTACGACCGCAGCGTCACCTTTGAGTTGCCCGGCCTGTGGTTCACCCACGACGAGCTCTTTGGTCTGATTACCGCACATGATTTGCTCACCAGTGCCGAACCCGGCCTGCTCAACGACACATTACTGCCGCTGCGCAAAAAACTCGACAAATTGTTATTAACCGAAAAACTCGGCGCGGGCGAATTACCCAAGCGGGTACGCATACTGCGGCTGGCCGGACGTGGCCCGGGGAAATTTTTCGCCGACATCACCCGGGCGCTGGTCGACCGCAAACAACTGCAGTTTGAATACCATGCCCGCACCACCGGCGAAGACAAACTCAGAAAAGTGTCACCGCAACGCTTGGTCCACTACCGCGACAACT
>JANPNU010000013.1:0-2883 GCA_031427615.1 Burkholderiales bacterium | reverse complement strand
CATCCCACGGCTGGCCGGGGTTGTAGGTTTCGTTTTTCAACACAGCCTTGATTGCACGATGCACCAACAAATCCGGGTAACGCCGGATCGGTGAAGTGAAGTGGGTGTAGGCATCAAACGCCAGCCCAAAATGTCCGGCGTTTTCCGGCGAATACACCGCCTGACGCAGCGAGCGCAATAACACCGTATTCAAGAGTGGCTCGTCCGGGCGGCCTTTAATTTTGGTCAGCAATTCGGCGTAATCGCGCGGCTCAGGATCCTTGCCCCCACCCAACGACAAACCAAAGTCTTTCAACATCGCACGCACTTGGCTCAGCTTGTCCTCGTTCGGCCCCTCGTGGATCCGATACAACGAGGCATGTTCGTGTTCAATCAGAAAATTCGCCGTGGAAACGTTGGCCGCCAACATACATTCTTCGATGAGTTTGTGTGCTTCATTACGTTTGGCAGGCACAATTTCTGAAATCTTGCCGTCATCGGTAAAACGCATTTCGGTTTCAGCCGATTCAAAATCAATCGCGCCGCGTTTGCGTCTGGCCGCCAACAATATTTGAAAAACAGCATCAAGCTGTTTGATGTGCGGCAGCAATTTTACATTGATGCCGTGATCTTTTTCGTTTTCGTAAATGGCCTTGGCCACCATCGTGTAGGTCAGGCGCGCGGCGGAATGAAACACCGCCTCAAAAAAGTCATAGCGCTTCACTTCACCCGTTGAGGAGATTTGCATTTCGCAAACCAGCGCCAATCGATCCACGGCAGGCTTTAACGAACACATTTCGTTCGACAAAGCCTCCGGCAGCATCGGAATCACCCGGCGCGGAAAATACACTGAATTGCCGCGCAGCCGTGCTTCACGATCAAACGCATCACCGGGATTGACGTAATGGGAAACGTCGGCGATGGCAACAAATAGTTTGTAGCCCTTGCCCTGCGGCTCGGCATACACCGCATCATCAAAATCTTTGGCAGTTTCGCCGTCGATGGTGACAAAAGGCAAATTGCGCAAATCCCGACGGCCTTCACACTCTGCGACCGAGACCGTCTTGGGAATTTTTTTCTCAAGCGCGAGAATTTCGTCCGACCATTCGTAAGGCAAATCATGCTTGCGCAATGCAATTTCGATTTCCATACCGGGGTCGGCGTAGTTGCCAAGTACTTCCGTGACCCGTGCCACCGGTTCGGAATTTTTTGATGGCTGTGCCACCAATTCAACCATGACCACCTGACCTGGACGGGCCTTTAAATCATGGCCGGGCTCCACCAGCAAATCTTGACTAATGCGTTTGTTTTCGGCCACCACAAACAACACACCGTGCTCTTCAAACAAGCGCCCAACGACACGTTTATTTTTATGCTCGAGCACTTCAATAATCGACGCCTCACGCCGACCACGACGATCAAGGCCAGCCTCGCGCACCAGCACCCGATCACCATCCAATACTTTTTGCATTTGTTTGGGGCCAAGAAACAAATCGTCGGAGCCATCGTCTGGCACCAAAAAACCGAAGCCATCCGGGTGGCCCTGCACACGTCCCGCAATCAAATCCATTTTTTCGGCCAGACCAATCGCGCCACGGCGATTTTTCAATAACTGACCATCTCGCTCCATCGCGTTGATACGGCGGTTGAAGCCTTCGATCTCGCTTTCACCAATTTCCAAGGCGACCGCGATTTCATCCTCCATCATCGGCACGCCGGTTTGGGTCAGCACGTCGACGATTAATTCGCGTGAAGGGATCGGGTTCTCGTATTTTTCCGCCTCGCGCGCCGCCTGCGGATCACGCGAACGCGACGGTGCCAAGACATCGGCCACGGCTGAATGCGCCTTGCTTGCCGTCGATTGTGGTGGCCTGCCGGCAATCACCGCGTGGGCGTTGCGTTTTTGTTGTGCTTTGGTAGTTTTTGGTTTTCGAGTGGACAATTGAGGGGCTTTTCGATAATATTCACCCTCATTTTACGCGGGAAGCCTGGTTGTAAGGGTTTTTTCAGCAAATGCGGCGATTAACACCTGATACGCCACGTTATTGAAGTGAAGCCCGGGTGGCGGAATTGGTAGACGCACTAGGTTCAGGTCCTAGCGGTGGCAACACTGTGGGGGTTCGAGTCCCTTCCCGGGCACCAAATATTGGTCCAGAAAAGTCTCACGAAGTTCATGAAAGCCGTTTTCTCATAGGGGAAACGGCTTTTTTATTTGGTCGAGGCCGCCAAAGAAGTCCAACAAGTTCAACTACATCCAGACTTTTTTCGGGATATATCTGGGGGTATCTTCTAATATTTGAATTCAAGCCACCCCTTGCATCTGGGGGTACGATGAATTTGCCTATTTTAACCGATGCCACTTACAGACATCTCCATTCGTAAAGCAACGCCTCGCGACAAGCCATATAAGCTTGCAGATGCTGGCGGCATGTTTCTTTTGGTGTCGCCCAACGGCAGCAAACTTTGGCGCTTGAAGTATCGCGTCGAAGGCAGAGAAAAATTAATCTCGCTCGGTAAATATCCTGAGATTGGCCTGAGGGACGCACGCCTGCGGCGCGATGAAGCGAGACAACAGCTTGCGCATTTCATCGATCCATCGGCGAAGCGCAAAGCAGAAAAAGCCGCCACGGCCGTCAAGAACACAAATAGCTTTGAAATGGTTGGGCGCGAGTGGCACGCCACTAAATTAAACGAATGGACAGCGGGACATGGCGCAAAAATTCTGTCGCGACTAGAAACCAATGTCTTTCCGGAAATTGGCAAACGCTCAGTTTCTGACGTCACCGCGCCGGAGTTGCTGGCGATGTTGAAAAAGATGGAGGCCCGTGGAATCTTTGATGCAACCAGGCGCGTACAACAATATTGCTCGCAAATATTGCGTTATGCCATTCAGACTGGCCGCGC
>JANPNU010000012.1:0-1807 GCA_031427615.1 Burkholderiales bacterium | reverse complement strand
CCAAGGCGATGATTGTGACCACCACCGGCGCGAACCGCGTATTTCAGCGCCATGCGCAATCCAGGCAGGGTTTTACGGGTGTCGAATACCCTGGCGTTGGTGCCGGAAATTCTGGTGACGTATCGCTGCGTTTTGGTGGCAACGGCGGATAGTGTTTGCAGAAAATTCAACGCGGACCGTTCAGCCGTCAACATCGCACGGGCATTGCCGACAATTTCGCATAGGGGCTGGCCGGCGACAATCTTTTCACCGTCATGCGCGTGCCAGAAAATCTCACAATCCGGGTCTAGCTCGGTAAAGGTGCGTGTAAACCAATCTTTTCCAGCCAAAACGCCATCAATTCGAGCCATGACACTGGCATTGCCACGGATAGCAGGCCCTATCAGGCTTGCTGTTAAATCGCCAGAACCCACATCCTCGGTCAGCGCCTTGGTGACGTCCCGGGTAATGGTGGTTTCAAGATCATGCGCAAAATCAGACACAAAAATCCCTTGAATAGTTACAGTTAATCCCTATCTACTGGGCATTGATTCCACCAGGACAGGATACCACGCCATGCGTGCCGACAAACTCACTACCAAGTTTCAGGAAGCACTTGCCGACGCGCAATCACTGGCATTGGCCAATGATAATAATTTTATCGAGCCGCCGCATTTGTTGCAGGCTTTAATCGATCAGCCGGATAGTGGCACGGCCTCGTTGTTATCGCGTGCCGGCGTGGCGGTGTCAAAGCTGAAATCGGCACTCGAACTGGCAGTCAGAAATTTGCCCAAAGTTGAAGGCACCGGCGGCGAAGTCTCGGTTTCGCGCGAATTGGGCAACCTGCTCAACTTGACGGACAAAGAAGCCAGTAAACGTGGGGACCAATTTATTGCGTCCGAGTGGTTTTTGCTGGCATTGGTGAATGACAAAGGCGAGACCGGACGCATTTTTCGGGAGAGTGGTGCCCATGCCAAATCACTTGAGACGGCGATTGTGGCGGTACGCGGCAGCGAAAGTGTAAATTCACAGGATGCTGAAGGTCAGCGTGAAACGCTCAAAAAATACACCATAGATTTAACCGAACGCGCGCGCTTGAATAAACTCGACCCGGTGATTGGTCGTGATGATGAAATCCGTCGCGCCATTCAGGTCTTGCAACGCCGTACCAAAAACAATCCGGTACTCATTGGTGAGCCGGGTGTCGGCAAAACGGCGATTGTCGAAGGCCTGGCGCAACGTATCGTTAATGGCGAAGTGCCAGATAGCCTGAAAGGCAAGCGAGTGTTGTCACTCGACATGGCGAGTCTGCTTGCCGGTGCCAAATATCGCGGTGAATTTGAGGAGCGTTTAAAGGCAGTCTTGAAAGAGTTGTCGCAGGACGAAGGCATGACCATCGTTTTTATCGACGAGCTGCACACCATGGTCGGTGCGGGAAAAGCCGAAGGTGCCATGGACGCGGGCAATATGTTGAAGCCGGCGCTGGCGCGGGGTGAGTTGCATTGCATCGGCGCAACCACACTCGACGAATATCGCAAATATGTTGAGAAGGATGCGGCACTTGAACGGCGTTTTCAAAAGGTGTTGGTGGACGAACCCAGCGTCGAGTCCACCATCGCCATCCTGCGCGGGCTTAAAGAAAAATACGAGGTGCATCACGGCATCGAAATCACCGATCCGGCGATTGTTGCCGCCGCCGAGCTTTCGCATCGTTACATCACCGATCGCTTTTTGCCGGATAAAGCCATCGATTTGATTGATGAGGCCGCATCACGCGTAAAAAGGGAAATCGACTCCAAGCCGGAGGTGATGGATAAACTCGACCGTC
>JANPNU010000011.1:0-2450 GCA_031427615.1 Burkholderiales bacterium | reverse complement strand
TGCAGCAGCGCGGCGACGTGATGTCGGCCATGCTCATTTTGAACGGAGTACCTGTTTTGGCCGCGTCACCGCCGCGCAAGAATGCCGCTGGCAAAATTAGAGTGGGGGTGATGACGACACTGTTGGGTACACACACAGATGCCCATTTCACGGCGTCCCATATTGATCACCTCGACCGGGAACAATTTCATATCATTCTTTACGTCTTCAAGGCAACCGGCCACGCACTCGAACGTCATTGCGTCGCGCGCGCAGAGCAGTTGGTAGTGCTTCCATATGGTGGCGTTCTAGCGCAGGCTGAACGGATTCGCGCGGACGATCTTGATATCTTGTTGTTTGGCGTGAACCAATCGGCAATGGCCCATCCCCCGGCATTGCTTGGGTGCCTACGTCTCGCACGCACCCAAGTGGCGACTGTCTCGTCGCCAGTCACCACCGGGCTGAGGCAAGTTGACGTCATGCTCAGCGCCGCAAACAACGAAATTCCAGAGGGGGCGCAATCACACTACACCGAGAAGTTGTGGTTGATGCCCGAATCGGTCAACGTCTATGCTTATCAATACGACGTTGAACCGGCGACACGCAACTTCAGCCGCACAAATCTTGGCATTTCCGATGGCGCGACTGTTTTCTTTTCCGGTGCCAATTTTTTCAAGATCATTCCGGAGCTCTCGCTGACGTGGGCCAAAATCCTGGCAGGTGTGCCCAACAGCGTGCTGGTATTGATGCCGTTTAATCCCAATTGGAGCGACAGTTTTCGTGCGGCTCCATTTTCCGACCGCATCAATGCCCAATTTTCAACCCTCGGGATATCGCGCGACCGGTTACGCATCATCGATCCGGTCCCCACCCGTGCCGACCTGTTTCAGATCGTTGCCGCAGCAGATGTCTATCTGGATGCCTATCCGTTTGCGGGCGCTTGTTCGATGCTCGACCCGATCATCATGGCGGTACCTGCGGTGGTCCGCAGCGGCACTGTGGGACGTTCGCTCCACGGCGCATCTCTGATGCGAATGACGGGCATCGACGAAGTTATTTGCACCTCGGAGGAAAGTTACATCAGCACCGCAATTGATTTGGCGCTTGATCCGGCGCGCCGGGCACGAATTCGCTCTGCGCTGGTTGCCGTGAATCGGCGCCAGCCGCCGCCCTATTTTGATACCCGAACGTATTCATCAAAAGTAGGGGAGGCGTTATCCGCCATTCACGCCGAATATCTTGCGCCGTATCTCACCTTTCGATCGGATACCCGGCAAGCGAAGTGCCGCAAGTTGCAAGAGCTGGCCGATGCCGTTTTGCCGCGAAGTCTGGAACTATCGGCACTAAATGATATTGGCACAGTGCAGTCTCTGGTGACACCCTATTTTCGACATCTGAAAACTGCCCGGCAGCTTCACATGGTCGACGTGGGTGCCTGTCACGGTGAGTTGGCCGAACCACTGCTGGCCAGCGGCTGGACTGCAGATTTGTTTGAGCCAGACCCAAAGGCCAGAACCACACTGGAACACACTGCCAAAAAATACGGTTCGCGCTGCCGGATTTTTGGCATGGCCGTGAGCAACAGTGCGGTGCGCGAGGTGGCGTTTCATCAGGCACAAACCGGACTCTCCGGTCTTGGTGAGTCTCCTTTTGGCGCTACTGAATCCCTCATCACCGTGCCTTGCACCCGCCTTGACACGTTTTATGACGAGCACAACGTGAAGTTCGTCGATTTCCTGAAAATCGATGCGGAAGGATTTGACTTTGATGTTCTGGCATCACACGACTTCAATGTGATGCGTCCATCACTGGTGATGGTGGAATACGGCACCCATTTTGAGCGTGAGTCGCTGCCTGTGATCAACGAGGCAATCGCCCGGATGGCCGATGCCGGCTATGGCTCGGTAGTATTGAATTATTACGACGATGGCAATTTCAGCCAAGGTAAATTCATCTATCGCTTGACCCATATTTTGATCGGCCAGCCATTACCTGATTTTGGCCGGGTGGCTTTTGGCAATATTTTGTTTTACCGCGCTGATGATGTGGATTTTTTGTTGACTCTATACGCACTGCTTGACAGTTGTCAGCCACGCGCCGCTACCCGGCCCTGAACCAGCCGTCCCCCGGAACTTTTTTATGTCGATCCTGTGGCAAACCCTTTCAGACCTATTCCGCAAGCGTCCGGTGGAAAACTTGTCCGGTCTTCCGGATTTTCGCAAAGCGGGACCGTCACTCACGCTGCCCATGCAAGACGGCGTGCAAGTCGTCGTTCCGAATTCGCTCGATCTGCTGACACCCTACATTCTGCTCGAGCAGCGGGACTGGTTTGAAGACGAGATTAAGTTCCTGCGCCGTCTGCTGTTGCCGGGACAAAAAATTATCGATATTGGTGCCAACTATGGGGTGTACACACTCTCAACGGCCAAGACCGTGGTGCCTAACAAAAATAACCCAGTTAAATTAATTTA
>JANPNU010000010.1:0-6925 GCA_031427615.1 Burkholderiales bacterium | reverse complement strand
GCATCGTGCACCAGCAGCACCTTGTCGTTACTACAAACCACATACAACATCGCCAGCGCCGACGCGAGCTGGACGTTTTATGCCAGCGGCGACTTTAACGGCGACGGCATTTTTGACGTGATTTGGAAACGACCGGACAATACACTTACTGTTTGGTTGATGCAAGCCAATGGCAGCGCACCGGTCGTCATCAACAACGCCGGCAGTGCACCAGCCAATACCTCGACCTTCCCATTGCAATAATCCGACGCCGCCATTCCGCTCATGCAATGTGAACTTTGTGATAGTGATGGCGGCGAAATACTTGTACAACGAGACAAGTTTCGTGTGGTTGCCGTCGGCGGATCGGAAGGCGATAACTATCCGGGATTTTGCCGGGTAATCTGGAATAAACATGTGCGCGAGATGACCGATTTGGCGCAACCCGATCGTGAACAGTTCATGAACGCGGTTTATCGTGTTGAGGCTGCATTGCGATTGTCGCTGAACCCCGACAAAGTTAATCTTGCCAGCCTTGGCAATATGACGCCACACCTGCATTGGCACATCATTCCGCGTTTTACCAATGATGCATCATTCCCAAAACCAATTTGGGCGGCAACCATTACTCCTGCAATCACCACAAACGCCACCGCCGTTGCTACACTGGAAGGCGCAGCGAATTGGCAAGACGCGATTCGCGCCACGTTCTGCGACGTGGACGGCTAACGGGCATCGATTGATTGTCTATTGTCGCGGCGATAGCACAATTGCACGCACCGCAATAACTGAAGAAAGGTTGCACCTATGGCGACTCCAATTTCGCCGAACGCAAAATCAAGTTCATTATTTTTTTTCGATGCCCGCACCTGCAAAGAATGGCTGAAAGCAATTCCCCTGACCAGCGTTGCGCAGTCACAGCAGAAAATTCTTGATGCGCTGCGTATGCTGAATGCGGACGTGAATTTTCAGCCCGTTGAGAGACTGACCTCGATGGAGTTGATGCGAGAAAAAGTGAGTTTTTTGCTGAGTGCGCAACGCATCCGTTACGTTGGCAAATCATTGCCGCTTTCGAGCGGCGATCTCGCCGCATGGAATGTTTCGATCACGCTGCTGACTGAAATGGAATCGGGTTATCGGCGTTGTTATCAGGATGCACAGGGGGATGGTCGGGAATTAAGCGTACACGCCTCCTTAATCATTCAGCGCGTTATTCGTTATATCGGCCTTGGTATGTTGATGGCGGGATTCATTTACCGTCGATTTGATAACAGTATCTGGATGCGTTTGCACCTACAGTGGATTGAGGCCGAAACACGCGATCTAACCAGTGTGAGGGTGAAAGATTCGGTCGGCACCGCAGACGGATATTCAAGTATTTCGCAGGCCTATATCGCGGTCTTGTTGGGTCAATTGGCCAACATATATGAACTGGGCCCACGTGAAATTGACTTTACGGACGCCGTTCTCAAACGCTTTACGCACAAGGTCTCCATCGTCCGCCCTGGCGAAACAAAATTGCCGGCCGACACCTTTTTGGCGGTTGATTTACTGGCGGATGAAGGTGCAAGCTTTTGTTCTTCACAAACATCTGGCGAACATTTGCGGGTGTTGGAGGTGTACGAACTCTCGCGATCATTGCGTCGACGTATCAAAAAGTTGGCCGCTGGCGAAGACCCGGCAACCATGGATTTGCCAACCGGCTGGGGTACACCAGAAGCGATGCAGCAATTGTCCAGGTTGCATAATCGTTGGTGTGAGCCTTCAAGCAGTCGGCCGGTTGCGAGCATCCCCGCCGAACACAATGCAATCGTGGCGTTTGGTATTCCTGAAATTCATTTTTTCCTGTCCGGTGATTTCTTTGAACAACCCGACGTCAAACGCGAATTGTCGCGCCAGGAAATCAGTGACATCGCGATGTTTGGCCGGGTATCTGAGGCAACCATCCGGGCCCGTTACGCCGAATTTAACTACGGCTCGGAAACATGGGCAGTGATAGATGAGTCCCGTAGCCAGCTAAGATTGATTCGCCCGACCAACAGCAGCCGTAGTCTGGCAATTGGCCGACTGGTGGGCGTACGGGTAACCAGCACCACCGACAGCAGCAAAAACAGCAATGATTTTTATCTGTGTGTGGTGCGCGGCTTGGTCGAGGAAACGCCTAACCAATTTACCGTAACCCTCACCATGTTGCCCGGCAAACCCGAAGCCACCTCGGTTCGCTCAAGCGACAACAAATCACGTAGCGCCACCTATATCCAGGGATTCCGCCTGCCGCCGATGGATGCCCTCGGCATTCCGGAAACCTTGGTTATTCCAGCCAATTTAGTACCGCGTGGCAGAGGCGTGGATATTTTTCATCCCGAGCACGGCAGTCCCAAGCCGGTCAATATCGTTGACTTTATTGATCGTGGCGTTGACTTTGATCGCGTAACAATCGCCGGCTAGCAGTTTGTTGAAATTCTCGGTGTTTGCAAATGCATAAAATTTCCGACCTCTCAGAAAGCTCTGCAATCGATTTTCAGATCACCAGGAGGGATAACGTGACCCCAGAAATTCACTCTTTTCTCAGTAGGTATTAGAATTTCAACAAACTGCTAGGATGCGATCGCGTCCAACACAGCGGCGGCCGCGTTCACACTGGCCTGCTGCAAAATTTCCGCCATGCAGGTGCGCTGCTCCCACAGCTGTGGGAGCGTAGCGACCCGGGTGCCATATAACAAAAATGCGTCGCCGCAAACCCACCGGTTAGCCTGCATATGTCACGGGGTTGCGTTCGATGAGGTGAAGCGGGGGTTTCGCGGCGCGTGCACTGCGCCCGCTGAACCGGAATGCCATGCAGAGCTTTCCGAGTCGATGGGCGTGTGATTTTTCGTTCGACTGACCACGGCATAGCTGGCCGTAGTGGGCAAATGAGCACGGCAAGAAAACGGAAAAGCGCATGTTCAGCGGCCTGCTATCGAGCGCAAAGGCCCATGGTCAATAAAAACCAAATTGGACATGCAAAGTGCGCTGAAATTTCACGGGCAAGGCGCTAAGCAGAGCGGGGCCGACCCGTGAAATATGCAGGCTAGGATTCGATCGCGTCCAGCACCGCGGCAGCCGCATTCACGCCGGCCTGCTGCAAAATTTCGGCCATGCAGGTGCGCTGCGCCCACGGTGGTGGGAGCGTAGCGACCCGGGTGCGGAAGTCACCGCAAACCCACCGGCTAGGATTCGATCGCGTCCAGCACCGCGGCAGCCGCATTCACGCCGGCCTGCTGCAAAATTTCGGCCATGCAAGTGGGCGAGGTTACGTTTATCTCGGTCAGGTAGTCGCCAATAATATCGAGGCCGACGATCATCAAACCATCGGCTTTGAGCTGCGGCCCGATTGTGGTGGCGATTTCACGTTCACGGGCAGTCAGGGGCATCGCCACGCCACGCCCGCCGGCGGCAAGGTTTCCGCGCGTTTCACCCGCCTTGGGGATGCGTGCCAGCGTGTGTGAAAACGGCACACCGTCAATCACCAATACGCGTTTGTCACCCTTGCTGATTTCCGGAATATAACGCTGCGCCATGATGGAGACCGCGCCATACAGTGTTTGCACTTCAACAATGGCATTTCGATTCGGGTCGTCGGCACGCACACGAAAAATTGAGGTGCCGCCCATGCCGTCGAGTTTTTTCAAAATCACATCACCATGCAGATCAATAAACGCATGGACGGCCACCATGTCACAGGATACAAACGTCGGCGATGTAAATTCAGGAAATTTCAGAATGGAGATTTTTTCGTTGTAGTCACGCAATGCAGCGGGCCGATTGATAATACGCACACCCTGTGACTCGGCCAAACTCAATAGCAACGTGGCGTACAAGTACTCCGGGTCAAACGGCGGATCTTTCCGCATCAACACCACGTCGAATGCCGACAACGGCATCGATGAGGTTTGCTCGATCTGATACCAACAATTGTTGTCGTCCGATAAGGTCAATTTCATTGCCTGCGCCGACACCGTGTTGCTGGAGCAAAACAAATGACCGGCCTCAATCGCATAGACCGCGTGGCCGCGTTTTGCGGCTTCACGCATCATCAATACGGACGAGTCCTTGTAGGCCTTGAGCAGACCAAGCGGGTCGATGATAAAAGCAATCTTCATTTAATTTCTACTTTCACTCCGCCGCGATGGCGTTTGCCAAAACTGCAGGTTGATTTTTTGCCGCGGACACCGGTGTGGAAGGTGACTTTTCAGCCATCATTTCGCCTAGAATTACCAACTCTTTTGCAGCAGCAAGCATTGCCAGTCGTGCCACCACACCATAGGTATAAAAACGATTCGGCGGCGCGTCCGGCGCGCTGCCACAATCGGGCGTATGACAATCGGTTTCGAACGCCAACGGCACAAAACTCATGCCGCGTGAATTGAGATTTTCATCGATTCCCCGATCCGTATTGACCCGATAAAATCCGCCAACAACGAATTGATCAATCATATACACCACGGGTTCGGCAACCGCATCATTGACCCGCTCAAAGGTATAAACGCCTTCTTGAATGATGACCTCATTCACTTCCAGCCCTTCTTTCACCACGGCCATTTTATTGCGCTCTTTGCGATTGAGATCGCGCACATCGTCTGCCGAACGGGCCGTTAACACACCCATGCCATAGGTACCGGCGTCGGCTTTGACAATGACAAACGGTTTTTCCTTGATGCCGTAATGATTGTACTTTTCCTGCACCGCCGATAACACCGCCTCAACATTGGCGGCCAGACAGTCTTCACCTTCCTTGGCGGAAAAATTCACCCGCCCACATTGTGAAAATTCCGGATTAATTAACCACGGATCAATATTGATCAACTTGGCAAACTCGTCCGCAACGCGATCAAACGCGTGGAAATGAATCGTTTTTCGGCGATTGGTCCAACCCGAAAACAATGGTGGGACAATTTCCTGATCAATACCCACAAGGATCGGCGGCACACCGGCCGAAAGATCGTTATTTAGCAAAACCGCGCAGGGATCAAAACCAGCAACGCCAACTCGGTTGCCAATACGAATCACCGGCTCAAGTGTTAATTTGTCGCCGTTGGGCAAATCGAGGGTGGTTGGCGCGGTGATGTCGGGATTGATCGAACCAATACGCACATCCAGACCGGCGCCTTCCAGAATTCTGCGAATTGCCGCCACATTGGTCAGATAAAACAGGTTACGCGTGTGATTTTCTGGAATCAGCAAAAATCGTTGTTTGTCCGGGCAAATCCTTTGCACTGCCGACATGGTTGCATGCACACACAACGGCAGAAAATCCGGATTTAAATTATTGAACCCACCGGGAAAAAGATTGGTGTCAACCGGTGCGAGCTTGAAACCGGAGTTGCGCAGATCAACGGATGTATAAAACGGCAGGGTGTGGCTGAGCGCCTGGGCACGAAACCAGCGTTCAATTTCCGGACGCGAATCGAGAATTTTCTGCTCAAGCTCGTATAAAGGCCCGACCAGCGATGTTGTTAATAGTGGAACCATGATGACCCCCTGCCCCTCGCCTAATCCGTAACACCTCCAGTTTGGGGCGTAATGGTTGATTGCAAGGCATTATTTCCCGCAAATTACGTCCGGCCGGTCAGTTTACTCCACCACCCCCGGCGGCACCTACCCCTGTCACCCTTAGCATCGCCCCCCCCTGCCCCGGGCGGACGCCATTCAAACTAAATACCCGGCATCCTTTGTTACAATCGTTGCATGAATTTTTTGACGACTCACCCGAACCTCACCGCAACGTTGTTGTTGGTGATGTCAAATGTTTTTATGACATTTGCCTAGTGTCTAGTTGCAGAAGTCTGCGTAACACCGAAAAGTGGTTTGTGCCCGCAGTGCAAGACGCACACCGCAACCATAGCCCAGCTATGGTGAGGATTTGCAACGCCGCAATGCGGGAGGCAAACCATTTTGAATGTCGCAGGACTTTTGCAACTAGACACTAGTATGCGCATCTCAAAAACATCAATGACAAGCCGTGGTTTATTGCGGCTTTGATTGCGTGGGGCATCGCGTTGTTTGAGTACGTTTTACAGGTTCCCGCCAATCGCATCGGTTTTAGTGTGATGAATTTGGCTCAGCTGAAGATCTTGCAGGAAATTATCACGCTCACTGTTTTTGTGCCGTACGCCTTGTTATATATGAACGAAAAATTGACGCTCAACTACCTGGGGCGAGCTGTTGTTTGGTTGGTGCAGCTTATTTTATTTTCAAAAACCAGTGCCTCACCTACGTTGCGCCTCTCGGCCGTTATCACTGAACGACCATTACCCAACCAATAACACCTGACATCGAACACCCAATGCATATTCATATTCTCGGTATTTGCGGCACATTTATGGGCGGACTGGCGGCATTGGCCAAAGACATGGGCCATACCGTCACAGGCTGTGATGCCAATGTGTACCCGCCGATGTCTACCCAGCTGGCAGCGCTTGACATTGGTCTGCATGTAGGATTTGACGCCGAACAACTCGACATTTTTAATGCTGACATTTACGTTGTTGGCAACGCCATGACCCGCGGCAAACCGATTATTGAAGAGATTCTGAATCGGGGCCTGCGGTTTATTTCCGGCCCGCAGTGGTTGGGCGAAAACGTGCTGCAGGACCGCTGGGTGCTTGCCGTTGCCGGCACCCACGGCAAAACCACCACTTCATCCATGTTGGCGTGGATACTTGACTATGCCGGGGTTGCACCGGGCTTTTTTGATCGGTGGCATTGACAAGAATTTTGGTATCTCCGCACGCATGCCAATGGGCGACTCACCATTTTTTGTGATCGAGGCGGATGAATACGACACAGCTTTTTTCGACAAGCGATCAAAATTTGTCCACTATCATGCACGCACCGTTATTCTGAATAATCTTGAATATGATCACGCCGATATTTTTCCGAATATCGAGTCCATCGAAACACAATT
>JANPNU010000009.1:0-4786 GCA_031427615.1 Burkholderiales bacterium | reverse complement strand
CTGGAGCAAAGTCTGGACATCATGCGCTGGGCGCTGAAACAAAACGATCCAGAAGGGTGGCTCGAAACGGTGTCTGCAGAATCGCAAAATCTCATTACGAACAACGATAACGCCTTCAAACAAGCACTTGACCGATATAAGTATGCCAATCATTTTCACGATCATTCCGTTACACATTATCGAGATGAAGGCGCGAAATTTCTTGCAACTCTTGAATCCTGTCTGGCGACGACGCCCTTTCTCAACGGTCGCCATCGTGGGTTGACCGACGCGGCGGTGGTGCCCTTTGTCCGCCAATTTGCAGCCGTTGACCGGCTTTGGTTCGACAATTCAGAATTTCAACACGTTGTCAGGTGGCTACACGCATGGCTTGCGGACCCGCTTTTTATCGGCGTCATGACAAAAAAATAAACGTCTGTTGACACGAATTAAATTAACAAACTGGCCGCACCCTAGGCACTTTCGGAGTACGATGCCTAAAGCTCAATTTTAGGATCCATATCATGTCACTCGCCACCGCCCCCGCCCGCCCAGCACCACCCGCCGCATCCGCACCCGCCGCTGCCGGCACCCTCGTCAACCCGGTCAACGACACAGCCGAACGCCTGTATATCCAGTTGGTTGCGAAGGCCGCTGTTGTTAATGGCAATACGACGTCTGTACCTGTTGACGCAACTGTTCTTGCCAAGTTGTGTTTTGACCTTTCCAACAAGTTTCATGAAGTTGAAGTGAGCAAACGCGCAAAAGTTGAACACACGGTCGCCAACTTTGATGCCAATCTTTGTGATTTTGACGCCTGGGCTCCCAAGACGGTCGCCTAATACCCTTTCCTTTGGCGACCTAGGATAGGACTTGAATATCCGGCCGTAACTGATGCCGGATTATTTTTTGGCTGATTTAGCGGCGGATTTTTTAGCTTCTTTGCCAGTTGCGGATTTTGTGGCTTTCTTGCCAGCCGCAGGTTTTTTTGTATTATCTTTTTCCGCCTTCACTTTTTTCTCCTGTGGGTCGCGATACACCAATACCGGCACATCACACAGCGTTTGCACTTTGGTTGTCACGCTACCAAGAAACACCTGTGAAAACAAACCGCGGCCGTGCGAGCCGATAAAAACGAGATCACATGGCGTTTCAGGTGAAACTGCGGTTTCGACAATGGCCGCAGCAGGACTATCGTGTTCGACACAAAGTGAGAAACACGGTACACCTGCGGCATGGGCGGCCTGATCAATGACCCCCAGAATACGCTTGGCGGCGGTGCGCTGCACTTTTTTATAGGCGGGCTCGGAAACAAGGTCGGGCATATTCACAAATGGTTCGGTCACCACCACATGGAATGGCGGGTACACATACAGCGAAACGATTGAGGCATTCAGATATTTTGCCAGCTCAATCGCCGCACGCGCGGCGTGTTCCGCCCTGATCGAACCGTCCGTTGGCACAAGAATTCGTTTAAACACGCTGACCTCCGATCAGTGATCGTTATTGGCATCGCCAAAACTCATATCCACCAGACAATATTATCGATTCCTGATTGCACAGAATTGATGCGGATCAAACACGGTGAAGATTCGCGGCAAAGAACGCAACATTGGTCCGCCAATACCTGTATTTTTCTGACCACCTTCGGCATACTGCTGACATGATGTTTGATTCGATAAAATCTTCCGTCAAGGCAATGTCCGCCCGAGACCGGGCGGTAACCCGTTTGGTGGTGGCCTGTCGACAACTTTTGTCAGGTGAAGGTGAGGCATCGGGGGCCACACGCGCCCGCGAAACATTGGCGTTGTATGCGGAACTCGAATCGACACAACGGGCGCTTTTTTTTGCATCGTTAAAACTTGAATTCTCGCCAAACCCTGAGACGGTGTTAGGCGCGGCCCATGCCTATGCGCACGAACCCTCATCGTTAAATTTATCGGTTCTCACCAAAGTGGTTGAGCCGCCACGGCAGGAATTATTGCGGCGCTTGAATCGTGCGCCGGGCGGCATCCATTCCATCGTAGGCATGCGGGTGATACTGCTTGATTTGTTGCGCAAAGATCCAGAGTTGGCACAAGTAGACGATGACTTCCGGCACTTGCTGTCGTCTTGGTTTAATCCCGGTTTTTTGGAAATGCGGCGTGTCGATTGGGATTCCCCTGCCGCGTTGCTCGAGCAGGTGATTCAACACGAGGCCGTGCACGAGGTGCGTGGCTGGAACGACCTGCGTCGTCGGCTGCAACAGGATCGGCGCTGCTTTGCTTTTTTTCATCCCGCCATGCCGGACCAACCGCTGATTTTCGTCGAGGTGGCATTACTTGCTGAAATGGCGGACGAAATTGGTCCGCTTATTGATGCCAATGCCGCACCCGGCGATTTGGCAGCGGTCAATACTGCGGTTTTTTATTCCATCAGTAACTGTCAGCCCGGCTTGCGGGGGGTTTCGCTTGGCAATTTTCTGATCAAACAAGTAGTCGACACCTTGTTGCAGGACGTCCCTCGCGTTCGGACCTTTTGCACGCTCTCGCCCATTCCTGGTTTTCGTGATTGGTTAAAGACTCGCTTCGCACTCGGATTTGCACCGGGCGACAAACGCGTCAACGACAAATTGCGCAAAGCGCTGGCCACGGTAAAAGTCAAACTTGGCAATATCCCGACCGGCTCAATCGCGGACCTTCGCGCAAATGCCACCATGATCGCCGACGCGAAGCGCGAATTGACCATCCTATGCGCCGCCTACCTGATGGGAGTAAACGAAGCAGATGGGACCTCTCAAGACTCGGTGGCCCGGTTTCATTTGAATAACGGGGCACGATTGGATCGGCTCAATTGGGCGGCCGACGATTCTGACAAGGGACTCAAGCAGTCGCTTGGATTAATGGTCAACTACGTCTATGAACGTCGCCGTATTGAACAAAATCATGAACAGTTTGTGCGTGGTCGCACGGTTGCGGCGAACGCGGTTGCAGACCTCATTTAACCGAGATTTTCCATTTGGGTTTGGGATGATAACGAGGCTATTTTTGAGTGGATTTTCTGTTGACTGACGAACGAATAGCTGGCTATTCGAGAGGAAGAAACAGGAAATACGCCAAAAATAGACCGTTAGCAACCAAACAGTCCCGCAGGGACGCCCAATGGAAAATCTCGGTTTAAGCGACATCAGCCACGATCGCCGCGCTTGTGCCACTGTGGCACGCGGGCTGACTTCGCGCGCGTGGCATGTATTGCCAGCCAAGTGGCAATAATCGCTGGTCAGACCTGAGGTGTACCGGGCGTTGGCGGGGTTGCTTCGCCGTCGGCGGACTCAATTTCAGCGCCTTCAGTCTGTTCGCTGTTGTCACCTGCGGCCTTACGCTGCTGTTTTTCTTCTTTTTTGGCTTTTTTGGCGTGTTCGCGTTGACTTTTTGCAAAATTATAGTTTGGCTTTACCAATGGATAGTCCTCGGTTGGTGTGGTTGAATCAAACGGCGACACAGATTTGTATCGCCGTGATTCGACGATCAATTTTAGCGCGAACCCGCTGCCAACGGATAGCAGATCATATTGAAATCACCCCATCTTCATCAGATTCTTGATCCAAGGCGTCGTCATTATCGCCACGACACGGCCACTAAAAATAATAAACACAAGCATTGACAACCATTTCCAAGCATAAATTGCTGGAAACACCCGCCAATTAAAGAGGATATCAACAAACGCCGAGTCCTGACGAGCCCATCAAACAGATTGAAAAAAGTCCATCAATCGCCATTTCAAAGTGCCCCTATTTTTTGCCGCGCCCGCATACTCAACTGACCTCCTTCACCCGATCAGACTTTCCACGCAATTTTTCCAAAAAGGACGCCACATGAACCCGGCAAAAATAGATGCCCTCCTGGATATCCTAAAGGCGGCGTGCAGCCGTCAGTTTCGCTTTAATCCCCGTCGCGTGGCGGCAAACATGCGCTACAAAGGCAGCGAAGGGCAAGGCGCACAATTGGTGCATATTTTTCGCGACAGCCACACCCATTCAATCATCGAATTAAAATCCACCATGGCCATCCTGCGGGAGACAGTGGAATCACATCACGGCAATAGCCACGAAAAGGCACACTGGACGGCTGCAGAAAAAGCACGTTATCAACACACCGATGCCGAAATTGACGCTGAAATCGCCGCCAAACAAGCGGCATTGGATTTCACGCGAACCTGTGCGCTGTACAAAGATCACCGCGATCAGCTGTTGTTACATTACAAGGACTGGCCGGGCCACCAAGCCGGCGGACCAACCGCTCGCGATGCCGCACGAACACTCATTGTCGCGCTGACAGCAGCCAACGATTCCCGGCTGGCGGAGTTCGCCAAACAAATGCAAACCAATGACGCGGAAGAGCTCAGTCATTTGCTGCTGGCACCCTGCCATCTGGAAATTGCATCACACTTGGCTGGAAAAAAATAGCGCAGAAATCAGGCGGCTTATTCCCAGTTAAGAATCACTTTCCCGGATTGCCCGGACAACATGGTGGCAAACCCTTGTTCAAAGTCTTCGACCGGATATTGATGGGTCAAAATCGGCGACAAGTCGAGGCCGCTTTGTAACATGGCCACCATCTTGTACCAGGTTTCGAACATCTCGCGTCCATACACGCCCTTGATTTCGAGCCCCTTAAAAATCACCTCGTTCCAATCGATGACCGTATTGGATGGTGGAATGCCGAGCAACGCCACTTTGCCGCCGTGGTTCATATTTGCCAGCAGGCTTTGAAACGCTGATGGCACACCCGACATTTCCAACCCGACATCAAATCCCTCGACCATGCCG
>JANPNU010000008.1:0-1630 GCA_031427615.1 Burkholderiales bacterium | reverse complement strand
TTATCTGAAGCGACCTGACGATCAGTTCAGGAATTAGTTTCTGTGACGATGCTATTCCCATATAGAAATGAACGTCAAGGAATATCGGCATATTAGCGCAGGGTGATGTGCCGGACTGCGCTCAGTCAGTCGCTGCCGATTTCCAGGTAGAGCCGCTCCATGTCGCCATACCCTGCTGCCCGCCGCGTGGCCGGTTTCTTTCCTTTATGAAATGGATGTGTACAATTAGTGATACTCATACACATGGAGTTCCATATGCGCACCAACATCGTTATCAACAACAAACTCATGTCCCAGGCGCTCAAGCTTTCCGGCTTCAAGACGAAGCGCGAGGCTGTCGAAGCAGGGCTTGCCATGTTGGTTAAGATGGCCAAACAGGGGAAAATTCGTGCGGCGCGCGGCAAGCTCCGCTGGGAAGGCGATCTCGATGCAATGCGGCGCGATGCGTAACTGAAGCCCTACTGCGCTTTGCTCCGTTCGTCTTGACGAATGATTGTCGTTGACACCAGTGTCTGGGTGGATTACTTCAACGGCGTCACCGGCCCGCACACCAATCTTCTGGATCGCCTGTTATTGAAGGAACGCATCCTGATTGGCGACATCATTCTGACTGAAGTGCTGCAGGGATTCCGCGACGATACGGACTTCCGTAAGGCGCGCGCGTTACTCGATGGACTTGCGTATAGCCCAATGCTGGGCAAGGAGGTGGCCCTGCAGAGCGCCCAGAATTACCGCAAACTCCGCAGAGCCGGTGTAACGGTGCGCAAAACCATCGACGTGATGATTGCCACGTTCTGTATCGTGAACCGGCATCGGTTGCTGCACGCCGATCGGGACTTCGATTTCATCGAGAAGTTTCTCGGTCTTAAGGTGCTCAGGCCCTGACGCCAAATGAGCCGGACGGCGATCCGTCAGTCGGTGCCGGTCTCCAGATAACACAGCTCCACGTCGCTAAACCCCGCCGCCCGCCTGGCCTCCCTATGGAACGGCGGTCTCGGTTTGGATGCACCATACTCCTTCAGTAGTTTCTGAAATTCTTCCACGGGGTCGAGGCCGCGTTGCGCGCAGAAGTATTCGTACCAGCGATTGCCAACGCGTACATGTCCGATCTCATCGCGCAGGATGATCTCCAGAATTTCCACACCGCGTGTATCGCCGATGTTCCGCAGCTTGACGATAAGCGCCGGGCTCGCATCCAGCCCGCGCGCTTCCAGCAGGCGCGGCACCAGCGCCATGCGGTGCAGCGGGTCGTGCGCGGTTTTTACGGCCATTTCCCACAGACCGTTGTGTGCGTTGAAGACGCCGTAGTCGGAGCCGAGGTGGCGCAGGTGTTCGCGTAATAGTTGGAAGTGTTGGGCCTCTTCAAAGGCGACTTGCAGCCAGTCGCTGTAGTAGTCGCGCGGTAGTTCGCGGAAGCGGTACGCAGCGTCGATCGCCAGATTGATGGCGTTGAATTCGATGTGCTCAAAAATTGCGTAAAAAGGGATGGCTCTTCACACAAGCAGGGGCCGCGGAACCGGATTGGCCGGGCCGCAGGCGCTGCGGCCCCCTCGGGGGGCAGAGTGCTACGCGCAGCGCGCGACCGTGGGGGCCATCTCTACATCTTGCAGCCAGCGCCGCTGTCGGCCAG
>JANPNU010000007.1:0-1695 GCA_031427615.1 Burkholderiales bacterium | reverse complement strand
CGATTTTGCATCGCCAGTTTTGTCATTCTTTTTCGCGTCGGTTGCGTCCTTCTTTTTCTGGTCGACTTTTTTGTCGTCTTTTTTGTCGTCTTTAGGCGGCTTGAAACGCAACGCGGAAGTCGGAATGCGCACCACGTCATTGCGTTGTGAGGCCACAAAGCTCACCTGAGCAGTCATGCCCGGTTTGAGCAGTTGATTCTCATTGGTGGTGTCAACGATAACGTTATAGGTGACCACACCCTGGTTGATTGTCGGGTTGAGGCGCACCAGCCGGATGGTGCCGGCAAAATCGCGCTCGGGGTACGCATCCACATTGAATTTCACCGGCATGCCTTGCTTAACCGTGCCTACGTCGGCTTCGGCCACGGACGTGTCGATTTGCATGGCGTCGAGACTCTTGGCGATTTGAAACAAGGTCGGCGTATTAAAGCTGGCGGCAACCGTTTGGCCGAGGTCAATCTTGCGATCAATGACGATGCCATTGATCGGCGAGCGAATGATGGTGTAGGAAAGATTGGTTTTTTCGCGATCCAGTTGGGACTTCACCTGCGCCACGGTCGCTTTGGCGACATCCAGGTCACGGGTATTTGATTCAAGGGTGGCATCGGTAATGAATCCTTTGCGAACCAATTCCTGATTGCGCTTCAATGTGCTCTCAGCCAAGCGCAAGGTCGCTTCGGCCGAACGCATATTGGCTTCAATTTGTGCCAACGCCGCTTTGATGAGTGCCGGGTCGAGCTCCAGCAATACCTGGCCGGCGGTGACAGGCTGGTTAAAGTCTGTATACAGCTTGATGACGGTTCCCGACACCTGGGTGCCGACGTTGACTACTGTCACCGGATTGACCGTGCCATTGGCGGTAATGCGTTGAATGACTGCACCACGATCCACTGTGACGGTGCGATAACGGTCGGCCTTGGATGCGGCTATTTTCTTTTGGTACCCGATCACGCCGTAGGCAGCGATGACAAAGATGATGAGGGGAATCAGGATTTTGGCGCGAAAAACAAAACGGGCAAATGACTTGAAGAAATTCATTATCTTGAGATCGTGAGTGGGAAGGGATAAAACAAATCAACGGATGCGTGTGCGTAAATACAGACGCATCGCCGATTATTCGTTGGCGACGCTTGATTTTACTTGGTTTGGGCGCAGGCATCGTTGGCAAGTCACGCACCAATTTGCCATTGGGGCATCTATTTCCGCGTTCTATCCGCCAGAGGAAAATCGCCAACCGTTCGGCCTTCATCTGGTGGCAATGGAGGGGCGCAGGGTCAGTCCGGTCGAAATTGCCGATAAAAAATATTCAAGGTCGTTGTATGGCTGGGAATAAAGTGGCAGGGGCTCCGCACCCACCCGAGTCATACAAAGTTGAAATTGCTGCTGCAGCTGGCGAATACCGCCGCCAGGCTCAATGCGCGGCCAAGCCAATACCAAACCAATGGCCGGGGCAATGCCGATACCATCGATACTATTTCCAGCCTGCAAAACGTGGCAGGAAACACACGCCAGGTCGCGTTCGCCGATCCGCCTCGCAAACCACTGGCGGCCTGCGTTGTAATGTTGACGGGCCATGGTTTTTTCATGGCCGCCGGGAATGCGGATGTCCAGTTTTTGCCCGACAGAAAAACTGCGGAGGTAGGCGGACAATGCGCCCATAACCAACGCGCCGGTGGCATCGGTCACATCCAAGGC
>JANPNU010000006.1:0-2551 GCA_031427615.1 Burkholderiales bacterium | reverse complement strand
CCATCCAGCCAACGTCAGTTTTGGTCAAAACACCCAAAGGTCTTGAGGAAATAGAAAAACGCACCTATAAGCTTGCGGGTCGATTACGCGCCATATTATTTATGGTTGACGGCCAGCGCACACTTGGCCAGCTGCTGGACCAAGCTGGAAACATGGCGGAACAATTAGAGATGCAACTTGGCGAGTTGGCTGCACAAGAATTTATCGAGGCTATCGCGGTTGAGGTGCCAGCCGAAATCGCCGAGGACGATTCACCTGGCAATATGGCGAATGCTGGAATCGCACTGGTCGCATCCAAGCCGAATGTTTCCCCTGTTGCTCAACCTGCGCAGCCAGACGCGGAGGCCCTTGCCGCCGTGGCTGCCCGTGCCATTCTCGCCGCCGAACCGATTGAAGTGTCAAAAAAACGTATTGCAGGAATGCTGACCGAAACCATGGGTATGCGTGCGATGTTTTTGACTGCACAACTTGAAGGCGTCCGGACGCGCGCCCAGCTCGAGCAATTTATCGACGAAAACACCCAAACCGTCGCCACCTCGAACGGGAGCAAAGTTGCCGACCAGTGGCGCACCCGCGCCCGCAAATTAGTCGGCCTATAAAATTGTTGATTGCCGGTCGTGTTGGCGATGCAAAGTGACCCGCGTGCCAGCGCCAAGGTGGCAATGGACGCCCTCAGGCGTGGCGACAATCTGGTCGCGCGAAAGATATTTGAACAACTACACGCTGCCGGCAACGCCGATGCGTCGATTTGTTTTGCATTAGCCATTGCCTGCCAGCGTCTGCGTGACCACGAGTGTGCACTAACATCTATTGGTGTCGCCTTAGAACAAGACGCGGGAAATTTTCAATATTTGTTGTTGAAAGCGGATCTGCTAGCTGATACCGGACAACATCGCAAGGCAGCGGCATTTTATCTTTCCGCAGTTCGCGCGTCGGCAGAGTTGACGAATGTGCCCGTCGCCCTTAAGCCGGAGGTGGTGCGAGCGCAGGAAATGTGCGCGCATTACGCGTCCGAATTGGAAGAGTTGGTTTTGTCACACCTGGCGAAGTTGGCGGCCGCTCAAGGACGCGCAGATTTATCACTCGCGCCAAGGATCAGCGCGGCATTGGAAATCTTGTTCGGCCGTAAACAAATATATCCGCAACGACCGCGATATTTAAATTTCCCAGGGCTGGCACCCATTCAATTTTTTGAGCCAACCCAATTTGACTGGATTCCTCGATTAGAAGCACAATCGGATCAGATTCGGGCCGAGCTGGAAGGTGTTTTGTGTGACCACAACGCCTTTGCGCCGTATGTAGAGCGTCGCGACCATCCGTCCGATGCCACGCAAGCCGGCATGGTCGATAACCCGGATTGGAGTGCTTTTTATCTGTGGAAAAACGGCGAACTTGTTGGCAAGAATGCCGCGCGTTGTCCCCATACAACCAGAGCCATGGCCGATGTGCCGTTAACGCGGATTGCCAATCGTTCCCCGTCGGTGCTGTTTTCATTATTACGGCCGGGAGCACATATCCCACCGCATCACGGCTTGATTAATACCCGCCTGATCGCCCATCTGCCGCTGATTGTGCCCGGCAAGTGCCGTTTACGGGTGGGTAATGACACCCGGGAATGGGTACCAGGCAAAATATGGGTATTTGATGACACTATTGAACACGAAGCCTGGAACGATTCGAATCAAACTCGGGTTATTTTATTGTTTGAAATTGATCGGCCGGATATCACGGCAGACGAGCAAGCGTTGGTAAGAGGGATTTTTGCAGCGATCGATGGCCACTCGGGTCAACGCCCTGAGTGGGAAATTTAACGAGGAACGGCTTGTATGAGTCATACCAGTAATGAAATTGCAAATTTGGAAAATCAGGCGAAAAAAGCCATGTCGGCCGGTCAAAATGAGGCGGCGATCAAGGCATGGGAACGAATTCTCGACATTGACCCAACCCACGTTCCAACGCTGGTGAGCGTGGGCAAGTTCTCGTTAATGACTGGCGACCTGGTCTCGGCCAAGCGGGCTTATCAACGGGTGGTTGATCTTGATGGTCGCGACACGCAACAATGGGTGAATCTTGCGCTGGCCTGCCAGGGCCTAAAAGACGAAAGCGGCGAAGAAAAAGCGCTGAAGGCGGCACTCACCATTGACCCGATGGATCTGCTTGCATTGCTCATGCGTGCAACCTTGCTTGAGCGTCAGGGAAAACAACATAAAGCAGCGTCGGCGTTTGGCGCGGCTGCGGCGGTCGCGCCACCGATGGAAAGGCTGCACCCGGATCTTCGACCGGCCGTGCAGTACGCAATCGGATTCAAAAATAAATACGATGCCGAATTCGGTGCTTTTTTGGACCAATATTTGAGCGCGCACTTTGATGCCCATCACGGTGAAAACCTGAAACGATTTCGCGACTCGATTGACATGATGGTCGGTCGCAAGCGGCGTTATGAGTCGCAATCCATGATGCATCATTATCCTGGGCTGGCAGCCGTCGAATTTTTTGAGCGAAAGGACTTCCCGTGGCTGGATGCCTTTGAGCATTCAACCGGCGTCATTCG
>JANPNU010000005.1:0-25443 GCA_031427615.1 Burkholderiales bacterium | reverse complement strand
GATCCGACATCGCCAATAATTTTTCGTGGCCCTTGACCAACCAGCCATCGACCATCCCAAAATTTTTTGATCGATTGGGTTTGTCCAAACCAAAACTCGTACAACCACAGCGTGAATCTTTCATCGCCATCGATGCAAGGTCGTCACGGTTAACAATTTGATGGGCGGCATTCGCAAAAATGCGTTGTTTGGCCGCCGCGTAATCCGCCATCGAAGCGTAACGATCGAGATGATCCTGGGAAATATTCAACATCGCCGCCGCGTCAAGCTGCAATGTCGATGTGGTTTCAAGCTGAAACGACGACAACTCGACTACGTACACATCCGGCTCGCCGGTAGCCGCGACATCGGTCAGGGTATCGAGCAGCGGCAATCCGATATTACCGGCCACCACGGTCCGCAAACCGGCAGCCGCGCACATCGCCCCCGCCATAGCGGTCACGGTTGATTTGCCATTTGAGCCGGTGATTGCAATCACTTTGGGTCTTGTTCCGGTTATTTGGTTTTGGTGCCACGCAAAAAGCTCGATGTCCCCAACGAACTTTTTCCCCGACGCGATGGCCCGCGAGATGGCCGGGTCACACGCGGGCCCCGCAACGGCCACGCCCGGGCTTGCAACAACGAGTTCGGCGTCGCCAAAGAGGCCGTCGGTAAAACTGCCGGTGACAACATCGCATCCGAGTCCTCGTAGCGCATCCACTCCGGGTGGTCGAGGTCGGCTGTCGGCGACTCGCACACGAGCACCCAGTCCTCTGAGGTAGCGGACGACGGAGACGCCGGTGTCACCCGCGCCAAGAACAAGTACGCTTTTGTCATGCCAGCTCCTCATCTCAACTTCAACGTGGACAGACCAAACAGCACCAGCATCATCGTAATAATCCAAAAGCGCACGTGCAGATTCTGGTCTCCGCCGCACACCGTGCTTAACCCCGCTTCGCGGGTTAGCGTCGCCCAAATCTTCACGTCGTGCGCTTTTCTTATCGCCATTACCGCAGCTTCAACGTCGAAAGACCAAACAGCACCAGCATCATCGTAATAATCCAAAAGCGCACGACAACTTGATTTTCTTTCCACCCCTTCAACTCGTAATGATGATGTAGTGGTGCCATCCGAAACACCCGTTTGCCGGTCAATTTGAATGAGGCAACCTGAATCATGACCGACAGGGTTTCAACAACAAACACACCGCCCATAATGATCAACACGATTTCTTGACGACACACCACCGCCACCAGACCCAGCGCCGCGCCAAGTGCCAAGGCACCGACGTCGCCCATAAAAACTTCCGCCGGATAGGCGTTAAACCAAAGAAACGCCAGCCCCGCGCCGGCGATCGCGCCACAAAAAACCGCCAGCTCGCCGGCACCGGCAATGTACGGCACACCCAGATAGGTGGAGAAAACCTTATGCCCTGCAACGTACGCAAAAATGGCGAGCGCCGACGCGACCATGACGGTTGGCATGATGGCCAGCCCGTCGAGGCCATCGGTGAGATTCACCGCATTGGAAAAACCCACCACCACGAACCAGCCGAGAATGATGAAACCAACCGCGCCCAGTGGGATGGCCACCGTTTTGAAAAACGGCACAATCAAGTCGGTTTGCTGCGGCAGGTTGGCGCGAAACGCCAGATAGGAAAGCGCTGTAGCGGCAATCACGGTCTGCCAAAAGAATTTGGATTTTGCTGAGAGCCCTTTCGAATTTTTGTGGACTACTTTTCGATAGTCGTCAATCCAGCCGATCACTCCAAACCCAATGGTGGTCACCAAACATGTCCAGACATAGCGGTTGCTCAGGTCCGCCCATAAAAGGGTGGTGACGACAACCGCCGTGAGAATCAACGCCCCACCCATGGTCGGTGTGCCCGCCTTGATCAGGTGTGACTGCGGCCCGTCGTCACGAACCGATTGGCCGATTTTTAGTGACGTTAACTTACGAATCATCCACGGTCCGATGACAAATGAAATGACCAGCGCGGTCATGGCCGACATCACGGTGCGCAAGGTAATGTAACTAAACACATTAAACAGGCGCATATCCTTGCCCAGCCACTCGAATAGTTCCAGCAGCATTAGTGTTTTCCTTTTTGGTAATCGAGCGCGATTTTTTCCACCACACGCTCCATTTTCATAAATCGGGAGCCCTTGATGAGCACGGTTGTGTTGCCATCAAGCTGCGGCAGCAATTCGGCCAGCAGGTCATCAACAGACTGAAAATGTTTGGCACCCTCGCCAAAATTTTCAACATAGCCGTAGGCGTTTTCACCCAATGCATACAGCAGATCGACCTTGGCAAGACGTGCGTCGCGACCGATCTGGGCATGCATGGCGGCAGCATCTGCGCCTAATTCCCCCATGTCTCCCAACACCAATAATCGTCTACCGTTTTTTTCTGCCAGAACTTTGATTGCCGCTTGCATCGAATCTGGATTGGCGTTGTAACTATCGTCAATCACCGTTGACGAATTGACGCCGGCATAGGTTCGCAATCGTCCATCCACCCCGGCAAACTGGCCCAGCCCGCGGCCAACCGTCACCAGTGGCACACCAACGGCGATGGCCGCAGCCGCGGCGGCAAGTGCGTTTCGTTGGTTGTGTTCACCGGCCACCCTGAGCGTGACCTGCACTTCATCACCACCTGAAAATAGGGTCAAGCCGCCCGACTGCAATTCACCGCGCAGGTCGGCGTCGGCGTGGGTGCCAAAGGTTATGATGCGACGTTGATTGTTCGCGCCAATCTGGTCGCACCAGTATTCGCAAAATTGATCATCTGCATTGATACAGGCGATGCCGTCATCGCGTAGCCCGGCGAAAATTTCGCCTTTGGCCTTGGCAATGGCGGCTCGCGAACCGAGCTCACCAATGTGCGCCGTCCCGGCCATGATCACCAGTGTGACGTCCGGCACAACCAATCGGGTCAAGTAGTCGATTTCGCCGAGGTGGTTCATACCCATCTCAAACACCGCCCATCGATGTTCGGCACCCAAATGCAACATCGTTTGAGGCACACCAATATTGTTGTTGAGGTTGCCCTCGGTCGCCAGTACCTGTGATTGCAGACCGCAGTGCGCCACCAGAATGGCGCGCAACATTTCCTTGACCGTGGTTTTGCCATTGCTGCCGGTCAAAGCAATGACGGGCAGCGAAAAGCGGCTGCGCCATCGTTGCGCGAGTTGCCCATATGCCCACATCGCGTCGCCAACGACAAGCTGTGCGATCGGCACATCCTGTATCGTTTCCACCATCGCCGCGGCGGCACCGCGTTGTTGCGCCTGCCCCGTGTATTGATGGCCGTCAAAATTTTCGCCCGCGAGCGCGACAAACAATTCTCCCGGCGATATCGACCGGCTGTCGGTTGAAACGCCGCGAAATGCGCTTGCCACATCGGCCGAAGGCAAAAACAACCGTGCACCCAAATGCCGCGCGCAATCTAGCAAGGTCATGGTGGCTGGTGATGCACCCGTCATGTCGCACCCCCCTGCCAATTTGCCAAGGCCTCGGTCGCCACTTCGACGTCACTAAAATGAATCTTGGTGGAGCCAAGAATTTGGTAATCCTCATGACCTTTGCCGGCGATGAGCACGACATCATTCATGCCCGCCAAATTGATGGCGTCGAAAATAGCCTGACGGCGGTCATCAATCAAGTTGTGCGACGCCTGACCAATTCCCGCTTGAATATCCAGCAAAATTTGCTGCGCATTTTCAGTGCGCGGATTGTCCGAGGTCACAATCGTAAAATCGGCATACTGGGCGGAAATAGTGCCCATCAATGGCCGCTTGCCACGATCGCGGTTACCGCCACAGCCGAACACGGAAATGAGTCGCCCTTTATCCGGCACAATTGTGGCAATGGTAGCCAGCGTTTTTTCCAGCGCGTCCGGTGTATGTGCGTAGTCCACCACCACCAACGGTCTTGCCGCCTCACCCGCAACCGGCCGGACGGTTTGCATACGTCCCGCAACCGGCTCAAGGTTGCCGACCATTTGTGCCGCTGCAGATAAATTGATGCCGCTCGCCATGAGCGCGCCCATCACGGCGAGCAAATTGCTGACGTTAAATGCGCCGAGAATAGGGGTCTTGACCCGCACCTGGAGCACGTCGGCGAAGCGCCCCAAACCTTGGCGGCCACCTAACCAATTCACATCAAATAACAGACCCGCCGATGTCACCGCAATATTGTCCGCTGCCAAATCGGCGGCACCCATGCCGTTGTTTGCGGAATACCGAATGACTTCGATATTTCTTGCCGCCACACGATTGGCGATATCACGACCCATTGCGTCATCCATGTTGAGGACCGCAGCTTTCAAGCCGTCAAGCATGAACAGCTTCGCCTTTGCCTCGCCGTATTGCTCCATGCTGCCGTGGTAATCCAGGTGATCCCGTGTCAGATTGGTGAAAATGGCCACGTCAAATTTCACAGCTGCCACCCGGCCCTGATCAAGACCATGACTGGACACCTCCATCACGCATGCCATTGCACCGGCCTCGGCAAAATCACGAAGAGCGTGTTGAATAATCAAGCTATCGGGCGTGGTGTTGTCAGACTCTTTGAGTGCGCCGACCAGACCGATTCCAATGGTACCCATCACAGCGGTGCGTCGATCGACTCCCTCTAGCGCTTGGGCAATCCAATGAGATACTGAAGTTTTGCCGTTGGTGCCGGTGACGCCCACCATCCAAAGTTCATTGGCTGGATGCTGGTTCACATGCGCGCCAATGCCACTGGCAAAAGCCCTCAGGCCCTTCACCATGATAATCGGCACATTAGGTTCGATCACAAATTGTTGCCCCAACTCGCTGTACTCTACCAACACCGCCGCCACACCGCGTGCAGCCGCGTCGCCGATAAAGTTGCGACCGTCATGCGTCGCCCCTGGATAGGCGAGAAAAATTGATCCCGGTCGGACATCACGCGATGAGGCCGTCGCGTGGACGATTTTTGTCGGCAATGCATCAATGGCATCAATCAGGTCACGCAAGGAATTGGCGATCATCGGTGGCTGCGCCATGCTCATCCCCGCTCCTTGATCACGCTGGCATCAGGTAAACCATTGGCGACGGCTGCTTTGCCGTTGCCGATTCCTGGGGTTGATGCGGTAGATGCCTGCACTGTTGCCGGCAACGGGGTCGCCGCAAAATTCGGCGCATCCGGTGATACACCCGCCATGCGTAATGCCTGCGCCATGATGTTGGCAAACACCGGTGCCGAAACATCACCACCATAAATTTTGCCGGCAGACGGTTCGTCAATCGTCACGGAAATAATGTAACGCGGGCTGGACACCGGACCGTAACCAACAAATGACGACAGGTAGACGTTATCGGCGTATTGGCCATTTACCAACTTTTTGGCCGTTCCCGTTTTGCCGGCAACACGATAACCCGGCACTTGGCCGCGGGTTGCGGTTCCACCAGTCTGCGTCACGGTCTCCAACATGGCAGACATGGTACGAGCCGATTGTGGCGAAATTATTTGTTTGCCGATCACGTCGGCTTCGCGTTTCATAAACGTAATCGGTAACAACACACCGTCGTTGGTAAACAGTGTGTAGGCGCGGGCAAGTTGCAATGCCGAAACCGAAATCCCGTAGCCGTATGACATGGTTGCCTGCTCAATCGGTTTCCACGTTTTAGCCGCCCGCAACCGGCCGCTTGCCTCACCTGGAAACCCAGTCTTTGGCACGCTGCCGAACCCCAGCTCGTGATACAGGTTCCACAACGTTTCGGCTGGCAATTGCAGGGCCATTTTGGTGGTGCCAATGTTTGACGACTTCTGGATTATTTCGGCAACCGACATTTGAGGAAGCGGATGTGAGTCGCTGATGGTGTGTCCGCCAATTGTCATTTCTTTGCCGGTTGTAATGACCGTTGACGGTTTGACAATGCCGGCCTCGAGCGCGGCAACAACCGCAAACGGCTTAAACGTCGAGCCGGGCTCAAACGTATCAGTCACGCTGCGGTTACGCATTTGTGCCGGCTTAAAGTTGGCGCGATTATTCGGATTAAAGTCCGGCATGTTGACCAGCGCCAGCACCTCGCCGGTTTTGGCATCAAGCATGACCAACGCACCGCCCTTGGCGTGATTGGCCGCAACGGCCGCCTTGAGTTCACGATGTGCCAGATATTGAAAACGTTCATCAATTGAAATTTTTAACGGCTTGCCGTCGCGCGGCACCTTGAGACTTTCCAGATCTTCAACAATCCGGCCTTTTCGATCCTTGATGACACGACGCTGCCCGCCGGCACCCGCCAACTCAGATTGTTTTGAGAGCTCGATGCCCTCCTGCCCTTGGTCATCGATGCCGGTGAACCCAATGACGTGTGCGGCCACGTCGCCCGCTGGGTAGAACCGCCGGAACTCGCGCTGTTGAAACACGCCGGGGATTTTTAGGGCAACGACCCGCGCCGCCAGTTCCGGGGACAGCTGCCGACGCAACCAGACAAAGTTCTTTTCCTTGTCCTGCAACTTTTCTGCCAACAAATTTTTGTCCAGGCCAAGGGCGGCCGCAAGCTTTACCACCTGCGATTCAGTCAGCGCCATATCGGACGGGCTCGCCCAAATCGACTCGACCGGTGTGGAAATGGCCAACGGTTTGCCATTGCGGTCCATGACCGCACCGCGTGACGCCGGCATGTCCACCACCCGCACAAAACGTGACTCACCCTTGGCCTGCAAAAAATCGTTGTTCATCCCCTGCAAATAAAATGCACGGCCGAGCAAAACCAAAAACAACGCCAGGCATCCGACCAGCGCAACGCGTGAACGCGAACCTTCCAATTTCAGACGCAGACTGGGTGCGGTATTTTTTTTCGTGGTGTAATTCAATTCGCCACCGCCGGCAGGGGCGAGCCGATCGACGCGGGCATGACCGCTGCGTCAAGCACCAAAATGATCGTTTTTTTCGGATCAGGAATGATCATTTGTAGCTCGCGTGCCGCTTTTTGTTCAATACGTTTGTGGGTGCCGAGTGTTTGGCTTTCAATTTGCAACTCGCGCCATTCCTGATCAAGACGCGCCTCGCGATCTTTTTCGGATTGCAATTCAATAAACGCCTTGCGCGCCTGATGTTGTGACGTCACCACCGCCAACGCACAGGCGACCAACACGGCAAGAATAAGCAGCGTCATTCTGGTCATTGATTGATACCGGTTCGCTCGGCGATTCGCATGACAGCGGAGCGTGCGCGTGGATTTGCGGCGATCTCCGCGTCCGTTGCTTTCACCGCCCGGCTGAGTAACTTCACCGTGGCTTCGTTGATTTCGTCGGCCCGAATCGGGAAATTTGAAGGCAGTGAATCCCGCCGCGCCGCGTTTTGCATAAAACGCTTGACGATTCGATCTTCCAACGAATGAAAACTGATTACCACCAACCTTCCTCCAACGGCCAACCGTTCAACTGCCTGGGGCAACATTGTTTCTATTTCTTCAAGCTCTTTATTGATGAAAATCCGAAGAGCTTGAAACGTGCGGGTTGCGGGGTTGAAGCCCGGCTCGCGCGTGCGGACGGCTTCACCCACGAGCTTGGCAAGCTCGCCCGTCGTCCGTAAATTTCCGCCGCCCCTTGTCGCAACAATCTTTCTTGCAATCTGCCGAGCAAACCGTTCTTCACCATAGCGCCAAATGACCTCTCCAATTGTTTGTTCATCTGCCGCAGCCAGCCATTCCGCTACCGTTTCACCCTGGCTTTGGTCCATGCGCATATCAAGCGGCGCATCAAATCGAAACGAAAATCCGCGTGCCCCGTCATCAAGCTGTGGTGACGACACCCCCAAATCCGCCAACACCCCATCCACTTTTTTAATGCCTGCTTTATTCAGCACTGCGTTGAGTTCACTCATCGCGGCGTGGATCAGCGTAAATCTTGGATCATCGATGTCGCAGGCATCGATGGCCGCCACATCCCGATCAATTGCAATTAGTTTTCCGTCGCACCCCAGCTTTTTCAGAATGAGGCGCGAATGCCCGCCGCGCCCGAAAGTACAATCAACATAAACACCGTTCTCGAGAATGCGGAGGGCTGACACCGCTTCATCAAGGAGGACGGTGGTGTGCAGTTCGCCATTCATCGTTCCTCTAGAGGGAGAAATCTTCGGTGCCGGGCGGGAGCCCCGCAGACCCGGAAGTTAATGCCGACAGCTGTTCGTTCCAAGCTGTCAATGACCACAACTCAAAGTGTGATCCCTGCCCGACAAACATGATTTGTTTCTCGATGCCGGCAAACGCGCGCAATTCCGGTGACACCAAGATGCGACCGGCTGCGTCCAGCACCAACTCCTCGGCGAAACCGATCAACATGCGTTTCCAAACGGAGGCGGTGGCATTCATGGCCGGAAATTTCATGACCCGATCACGAATCGGTTCCCAAACGGCCTGCGGATAAAGCAACAGGCATTTGTCTGGGTGGGCAGTCAAAACGAGCCTGCCATTGGACGGCGCGGATAGTCCATCGCGATGTTTGACCGGCACGCCGAGGCGCCCCTTCACATCCAGATTAATTTGCGACGCACCTTGAAACACGCTGCCCCCAATTATTGAAATTCTTGATCACACCGAAGTGATTACTGCCGGCGAAACGCACCCAAAGCGTAAAACAAGCGGTTTTTTCTAAAAAACCCACTTTTCTCCACTTGTGGACACTATAGGTAATAAAAAACCCGCGGTCAAGCAGGTTTTGAACATTTTTTCGTTATGGTTCAAATACTTAGCGCACTTTGTTGAAGCAAATTACCCTGTGGAAAACTTTGTTGATAATTAACAAGATAGCCATCAAACCTAAAGTAACTTCGCAGGATTATTGCTTAAAAATCAGGCGTTTACTGTAAATACGTACAGAATAATGGAAATTATGTCTTGTGTACCACCTTGCCGCCAAGGACTGAAGCATTCCAAAAAGTGAAAGTCTAATAAATACGCCATATTTCAGGTATATATGCTTGCGAACCCGCGCCAAACCGCATTTCTTCCAAAATGCTGATCGCATCTGATCATTGGGCGTTCGAATTGATAATGACGAATTCATGCGAAGGTAAATTGCAAACGGATGGACATCGATTTTTCATGGGCATACGCGGCACTGCTTGCATTGGCTTTTTTCGCCGGTCTGGTTGACTCGGTCATTGGTGGCGGCGGACTCATCCAAGTTCCGGCATTGTTGGTGTTTTTGCCCGGCGTACCGATCGCCACCATTTTTGGTACCAATAAAATTATTTCACTGGCGGGCACGTCGGTTGCATTTGCCCGACTGGCGCGCAAGGTACCCGTGCCGTGGGCAAGTATTCTGCCGTCAGCCATCATCGCCGCCGTTTTCGCCTATATCGGCGCACGCACGGTCACCGCAATCAACCCTGATTATTTAAAACCAATCATTTTGATTTTGCTGATTGCTGTTGCCGGCTACACCTTGATGCGCAAAAATTTTGGCGCAATACACCAACCAAAATTCGCCGCGCAACACGAACGTTTTTTTGCCGTCGTGATAGGTATCACGCTCGGATTTTATGAGGGATTTTTTGGGCCGGGCACAGGCAGCTTTTTAATTTTTGCCTTTATCGGATTTCTTGGTTTCAATTTTTTGACGGCATCTGTTTCCGCCAAGTTGGTCAACATCACCACCAATATTGCGGCCACTGCATGGTTTCTGTATAGCTACAACATTCTTTATCAACTGGCCGTACCGATGGCGGTTTGCAATGTCGCCGGTGCGTGGGTGGGCGTCCATCTGGCGCTGAATCAGGGCAGCAAATTTTTGCGGATTTTTTTTCTATGTGTCATTACTGCATTGATTTGCCGGTTTGCCTGGGATATTTTTCGAGCAACAGCGTAATCATTTGTTGGGGCCACCAGGCGGGCGCACGTCGGTGCCGTGTCAAGCCATCGGTGCATGACCACCGATCGGCAGGGTCACCGTAAATCTCACGCCCGATCGATCAGGCAAATTTTCAGCCGAGATCGTGCCGTGATGAAACTCGGCGATCAATCGTGCAATGTAAAGCCCCAGGCCCAAATGCGATTGATCACTATCGCCAACCCGCTTGGAGACCATCGAATCAAACAATAGCGTCAATTCGGCGCCGCCATCCGGCAGCAACGGCCCGCTGTTTTCAACCGCGATATTCACCCATATATCAGCCACTTGCGAAAGACGCACCACAATCGGCGACCCGGCGTTGGCAAAATCAATGGCATTCTGTACAAGCTTGTCGAGCATTTGCGCGACCGCATCCGCAACGGCATCAACCTCGACCCTATCCGCTTCCGAGGTGAAAATAAACCGGCTGGTGACAAATGTTTGTTGATAACCGGCGACACAACCTGCGACCAACGCAGCCAGGTCGATGCGCTCGCGTGATGCGCCTTGCAGAATTCGCTCCAACTGTGTTGCCTCTGACATACGCGAAATAAGTGTTGCGAGTCTGGCCACCCCCTCATCCGCGCGCGCAAGAAAAATGGCATCTTGTGGCGACATTGCCGACGCACGAAGATTGTCCAGCGACGACCGAACCACTGCAACCGGCGTACGCAACTCATGCGACAACCTCGCTGCCAGCTGTTCAAGGTAGCTGTTGTAACCCGCCTGCCGGGCCACCATCGTTCGCAGCGTTTCATTGAGAGCGCCGATTTCGTCGCGATCCGTGGTGGCTTGAATTTCGCCACGCACACGCCCTTGCGTATCGATGGCCCGATTCGCCTCGCGTTGCAGTCTCGACAACCTTGCCGCCAGCCTAAAGGCGAACCCGAACAAAAACACAAACACCACCAGAAAAAGCAGCAGTGTCATGACCACCACCGACTCGGCCGCCCCTTTGGCCAGATTGCGATACGGGGCATCTGTTTCCTCAATGACCACGGCGGCCACAATATTGTCCTGCTGCCAAACAGGCGCGGCCACCGATAACACTGCAACCCGATCCGGCAGCACCCGCCACTCAACCGTTGAGGCGCCAATCGCAGCGCGTTGTGCCTGCGCCATGACCAATGCTCTGGTATTGGCATCGGTGATGATGTCTTTTGCCAGTGGTAACAACATCGGCATCAATGCGCGGGTAATCGGATTAAGCAAGACCTGTATTGGCGGTGCCGACAACCACCGCGACTCGATCATGCCTTCGCCGGTATTTTTTGCCATAGACGGTTCGATTGATTTGTTTGGCGTGGTCGATAACGATCCCGCCAATCCGCGCACCAACCCGCGACCGTCTATGACCCAAATTCTGCCGTCTCGCACGCCACTTTGATTCAGAATTTTTTCAACTTGCTTGTCAGGCTGATAAATGTCGCCCAAACTGGCCAGCAATGCCGGATCGCTCGCCGAAAAAAACGCAACAATTCGTTCACGCTCCAGAGCCACCGCGTCGATTTGGTTGGCTGGTATTGCAACAGCAATGACACCTAAATTAATTTCCGGTCGGTCCGACAAAGAGGCTGCAACCAAACGCGCCGCCGCAACCGCAATCTGCTGCTGGCCGCTGCGCAAATAGCTGATCATCTCGCGCACGAACATGAAGCCGACCAACGGAATCAATAACAAGACCAGCGACGCCACCACAAATTTGCCGCGCACACTCTGACCAAATGCCACTTTTTTTATCAACTGACCCACCCAATGCCACGCTCAATCCGTTTCATGCGCGCCACCGATAACCCATGCCATAAACTGTTTCAATGTGATCAAAGGCGGCATCGACTGTTTCAAATTTTTTGCGGATGCGCTTCATGTGCGAGGTGATCGTGTTGTCGTCCACTGTCAACTCAGCTTCGCGCATCAGTTGGTCACGGCTCTTGACGTGACCGACAAATTTTACCAAGGCATGAACCATCCAAAACTCCGTCACGGTCAATGCCACCTGCCGGTTTTTCCAATTGACCAGCAATCGATTGATATCAAGCACCATGTCACCGCGATGTAAAACATCCTCGGCACGGGACGGCAATTTTTGTGCGTCCAGCCGCCTGAACAGCGCGGCGATGCGCGCATTTAAGTGCGGCATCGACACATCCTTGGTAACGTAATCGTCCGCACCCAGCCGCAACCCGGCAACAATATCAAAATCACTGTCACGTGCGGACAAGAAAATGATCGGTAGCGCCGCCGACAACCCGCGCAGTTCACGGCAAAGCGTAAAACCGCCGTCAATTTCGTCACCGAGCCCGATATCAATCACCGCCAAATCAGGCAGTTTTATTTTAAAAATTTGCATCGCATCTTGGCGGCTGGCGAAACTGACAACGTCATAACCCTGCCGTTTTAAGGCGTCGCTGTAATTCGCCCGAATGGTGGCGTCGTCCTCAACAATGGCAATGTATTTTTGCATAATTTGTTCGCGGCGAAGTTTGTTTGATGATGTCCAAACCAATATACCGCAACCACCAGCCCGCCAAGTCGCGCTCCGCACTACCATCACAATGCCGCCACAATTTGCGCCGGATTGCGCCGCAATTCATACCCATTGCCGCCCGCATTGCAGCGCCCAATTCACCTCAGCCAAACGTAATCGTGCGTCTGGCCAGGCAGACCACCAGGGGGAAATATGTGGGCATCGCTAAAAAGAGGCATCCTTGTCATCCAGTCCGAAAATTCGCAGGCGGGCGCAAGGTTTGAAAAATTGGCCAATGTCGATAAGCTGGATTTTCTTAAAATGGTTGGCGCCGCCGTTGCCGTGGGTGTGGTGTTCAGCGCGGCGGCGGCGGCGATGACGTTATTGTTAGCCCGATCATCGGTTGCAAACGCCAATGCCAACGCCTTCTGGCAAGCAGCGGACAATATGCGAAATGTCCTCGCTGACGACAAGGCGAGCGCTTCGCACCTGGCCAAATCAAACGATGTACCTGTCGTCACCATGCCGGAGACCGACCTCGGCGACGTTCATGCAGATGCCGGGATAGCCCAACCGGCACCGGGCAATTTGTATATTTCCGACGGTTGTGGTGGGGAATTTTTGGCCGCAACCGAACGCGATATTCAAATCAGCATTAAAGATAGTCTGGTAGAGGTACAAATCATGCAAACATTTGTACTTCCTGGCACCGATGGTAATCCGGCCCAGGACGCGCGCTTTCATGCCGTCCTGCCGAAACATGCCTTGTATTCGAGCTTCCGTGTGGTCACCCGCCATCACGATTTGATCGGTGAATACGCCAATCATTCCGAACTTGAATATGGCAACGCTGCCCACATCAGCCGCACCCGCCAACTCAAGACGCGCGGACTGGTGCGGGTTTATGAATCACCACAACCATTGGCGAGCAATGCCCTGTCGTCCGACCCGCTCATTGATCTGCTTGAAGGTGAATCGATTGTTGTGACTTACCGCTATCAGGTGCCATTGGATTCTTTTGACGGCATGAAGCATTTTTCGGTTGCCCTCGCCGACCCGGTTTATCCGCAGGATTCGCAACAAGATTCCTATTTTTTTCCTGGCGCATCAAACATGACGGCCCGCACTGCCGCGACCGTTTGGGTCAAATGGATAGAATCAATGGACGGCTCGGCAAATCATTCGGTGGCGCCCAGAAAGCTGTTGGACGCACCGACCGATGTATCGCTCGAATATAAACGCGGTCGCATTACCGACGCAACCTGGCGTACCACCAACGCACTACCGGGTGATCAATTCAAGCTGATTTGGTGAACGCAAACTCCTGCGCAAATTCCAAACCAAACCAAACCAAACCAAACCGAACCTCGGAGCCGGACGCCCGACGGCAACCCGCCTGTGTTTACTCCTAAACACAGCCATGCCGTCAGGCGTCCTCTGGGCCAGCGCGCAAAATTTGCGCCAAACCGTAAATGACCAGTCGTTTATTTAGCTCCTGGTTTCGGCGGGAACCGTCTGGAATCCGGCTCCAATCAACGACCTTGCAGCTGTAACTATTCGAGCCACGCGATCACCGACAATTTCACTACCCTCAAACATTCCATTGCCGTAAAATTAACCGATGGCAGCGCCATTGCGAAGACATCTATTTAGAATTAACCTGGAGGAAATATGACCTTGAAAAAAATTATTGCATCTGTTGCCGCACTGACATTGGCATTGACCGCCGCCATTGCACAGGCGGCCTACCCTGATAAACCAGTCACCATCATTGTGCCGTTTGCGGCCGGTGGACCAACCGATACCGTCGCCCGTTCCGTCGGACAAGTCATGTCGAAGTCACTGGGCCAGCCGGTACTGATTGAAAACGTTGCTGGTGCCGGTGGCACCATCGGTGTTGGACGCGGCGTTGCTGCCGCAGCAGACGGTTACACCCTGTTATTGATGCACATCGGAATTTCAACTGCGCCATCGCTTTATCGCACTTTGAAGTACGACGTCACCAAAGACCTGGAACCAATTGGTTTGATCACCGATGTTCCAATGACCATGATTGCCAACAAGGACTTTCCACCGAATGATCTGAAGGAATTGCTGGCCTACGTTAAAGCCAACAAAGCCAAAGTATCCTACGCCAATGCCGGTATCGGTTCAGCGTCGCACTTGTGTGGCATGTTGTTCATGACCGCCATCGAGACCGACCTTTTGACCGTCCCATACAAAGGTACGGCGCCGGCAATGACCGATCTGCTCGGTGGTCAGGTTAACTTTATGTGTGATCAAACCACCAACACCACCTCGCAAATCAAGGGTGACAAAGTCAAAGCCTACGCGGTGACATCCAAAACACGCGTGGCATCAATGGCCAATGTGCCAACCATGGATGAAGCCGGTCTGAAGGGCTTCACTATTGGTGTCTGGCATGGCATGTGGGCGCCAAAAGGCACCCCAAAAGCCGTGGTCGACCGCGTCAACAAGGCGATGCAGGACGCCCTGAAGGACAAGGACGTCATCGAGCGTTTTGCCAGTCTCGGCACCACGCCCGAGCCACTGGCGCGCCAGACGCCTGACGCGTTACGTGCGCACGTGGCGGCTGAAATCGCCAAATGGGCAGCCATTATCAAAAAAGCCGGCGTTTACGCTGATTGATTTGATTGCATCGTAATCTACCTAGAAAAAACGCCCCGATTCCGGGGCGTTTTTATTGGTGCGCAAAGAAACATGCGGGTTAAACTTGGCACATGCGAAAAAAGCACGCCACCAAATTTTCCCAAAACACCATTGCCATTGTTTACGACTTTGATGGCACGCTTTCACCGCAGCCGATGCAGGAATACACGGTATTGCCAAAAATTGGCGTGGCACCAAAAGAATTCTGGGCGCAGGTTCATAAAGAGGCGCAGGAGACCGGGTCTGACCCGATGCTCACTTACATGCGTCTGATGATGGAAAAACTATACAAACACGATGACGTGCGTGTCACCCGCGAAGACTTTGCCCTGATGGCAAATCAAATCAAATACTTCCCCGGGGTTGAAAGTTGGTTTCCACGCATTGACGCCTACATCCATAAGCGCAGCGGTGGGCGCGTTCGTGTGCAGCACTACATCATTTCAGCCGGACAAAAGGAAATTCTCGAAGGCATCTCGATCCACAAACATTTCAAACAAATTTACGCCTCGGAGTACCATTTCAATCAATACGGCATTGCCACATTTCCAAAATTATTGATAACCGACACCTCAAAAACGCAATTTCTGTTTCGCATCAACAAAGGCAAGGAAGCGTTGTCGGAATCGATCAACGAGCATATGCCGGAGCATGAACGACCGATTCCGTTTGCCAATATTATTTATTTGGGCGATGGCATGACGGATGTGCCGTCGATGGCACTGGCCAAAAAAAGTGGCGGCCATGCTGTTGCGGTTTATAACCCCAAGGTCGCCAAGACCAAAGTCACCTGCATGCGCCTGCTGGAGGCAGGGCGGGTGGATTTTATTGCTCCGGCCGACTACCGCGCCACCAGCAAACTGTCGTCACGTGTCACATTGTTGCTCGATTCGGTGATTGCTGGCATTGCTTACGCCAAAGAGGTTGCGGTTTGTAAAGCGGAACAAGCCTGACAATGGCGCATGGTCCTTCCGCCAGGGCAGCGGATACCAAAGTGGTGACGGCGGTGGCCGGGGAATCATCGACTAAGTCGCCCATTCGGCGATTGACCTTTGCCTGTTTGCGCGCTCTATCCACCAACCATTTCACCTCGGGCGCGGATCTCGCCAGAAAATTTGATGTTTCCCGCAGCGCCATTTCCGATGCACTAAAGGTCGCCAACCAACTGGGGGTGACGGTATTTTCTTTGACCCGTCGCGGCTATCGGCTCGGCACACCTATCGATTTTCTTGACCTTGATCCGATCTGTGCGCAATTGCGTGCGCAATCCAAACGCATCAATTTGTCGGTTGTGGACGTTATTGATTCGACCAACTCCGCGATCACGCAGCAGGCCGGATTAAACGCGCCCACTGGCACCTGTCTGGCAGCCGAAATGCAAGCCGCCGGACGCGGCCGACGCGGGCGCAGCTGGCAATCCGGTCTTGGCGCGTCGCTGACGTTTTCGTTGTTATGGCGCTTTGACAAAGGTGCCGCCGCCTTGGGCGGTTTGTCACTTGCCGTCGGTCTTGCTGTTGCCAACGCCCTGCGTGAACTCGGGGTGCCTGCCGAGTTAAAGTGGCCAAATGATATTTTGGTGGGGGATAAAAAATTAGGCGGAATCCTGATTGAAACCCAAGGTGACATGTTGGGTCCGACGGCTGCTGTAATTGGCATCGGTCTGAATTTCAGAATGTCAGATACGCTGCGCGCCAGCATCGACCAACCGGTCACCGATATTGTTGATGCGCTAACTGACAACGGCATGCAAAAATTTATCATGACACGCAACGACCTGCTGGGCGCCATACTTCGTCACATGGTCGGCATTCTTGATCAGTTCGCAGAAACCGGGTTCGCACCGATGCGCGATTCCTGGCGGGCGCTGCATGCATTTGAGGGCCGCATTGTTGACGTGATCGGTCCTACAGAATCCTATGCCGCCAAAGTGGTGGATGTGGCAGCGGACGGCACCTTGCTGGTTGATCGCGGTGCGGGACGGGAAGCCATTACCGCCGCCGAATTGTCATTACGTATCGCCACCAAGCCGCCCGCCCGCACATGACCGCACATTTATTGATTGACGCCGGCAACACCCGCATCAAGTGGCGGCTGTTGGCCGGCGGATCAAACCAAAGCGGTGTTGCCATGACAAACGATGTGGACAGTGACCCATCAGAAATGATGGGCCTCAAAAAAATCGCTGCGTCGGCGCGAAATCTTAAGATTACCGCGTCAAACGTCGCCGGAGAATCAATCCAATACGCGCTACTCGCCGCTGTCCACCCAAACCCGATTCATTTTGTTACTTCAACAGCGTCCGCATGCGGACTGATCAATCAATATCGGCAGCCGAGCCAACTTGGCAGCGATCGGTTTGCCGCGCTGATCGCGGCGCATCACTTACATGACGCGATGCCAAGCAGCGCAACGATTTCCAATCAGCAAGCCAAACTGGTGGTGATGGCCGGCACGGCAATCACCATTGACGCGCTGACCGCAGACGGCATCTTTTTAGGCGGGGTTATTTTGCCGGGGCTTGCCGCCATGCAAATTTCACTCGGACAAAACACCGCATTATTGCCTCCCTATCAACAGTCGACTGCACCATCCGCCGGACTCACCGCCTTTGCGTGTGACACTCTTGCCGCGATCCAATCCGGCGTAATGGATGCCGCTGTCGGTGCGATTGGCATAAACATCCGCCGCTTGCAGCAGACGGTCTCGTCGAACATCGAAATTGTCGCCAGTGGTGGTGCCATCGGCGCGATTAGTCATGCTATCTCACCACCGCCATCTATCCCGCTTACAATCATCGACGATTTGGTAATACGCGGCCTCTACTTGATTGCGCTGGAACAAAATCAGGCGACGGCCATTCCTCCATCTTTACTGCGCGAACCGGATTGACCTGACCATGGCACGTTTTTTCTTTTTTGTCCTACTCATCGCCAATATCGCGTTTGGTGCCTATCTCTATGTGTCCGCGACCAAGCCAAGTGGCAGCGCACCAATCGAAGTTAATCGCGACGCAGTGAAGGTCATTTCGATCACCGATTCGGCCCGGGCACAAAAGGAGGCGATTGAAGCAAAGACACTCGTGCAAAGTCTCGTTACCGCACAATGTATGCAGCTCACCGTGAGGCCCAATGACGCAACACGCGCGCAGACCGCTTTTGCCGCTCTGCAGTTGGGCGATCGGCTAACGTCGAAGAATATTGAGGAATTCACGCGTTTCGCCATCGCCCTGCCGATTCAACGTGATCGGAAAACCGCCGATACTTTGGTCGCGAATTTAAAAAAGGCAAACGTAAAGGATTTACTCGTAATGACTGATCACTCCATTTCGCTTGGTTTGTTTTCCAGCGACGAAGCGGCCAAACGCGTGGTCAGCGAATTGGAAATCAAAATTCCCGCGCTGATCAAGGGCATCACCATCACGGCAAAAACCCCGGTTACCAAAGAAACCCTATTTGCGATCCGCGACCCAGATGCCGCCCTCATTGCCAAAGTTGCAGTCATGCAGCGTGATTTTGAGACGAGTGTATTAAAAGGGGTGGAATGCCCGAATACACCGGTGACGACTGCCGTCACACCGACCGCAACGGAAACGTCCGCAACGGTCGCGCCAGCCAGTAACAATAAACCGGCCATCACCAAAAAATAATTTTGGTTGGTGTCAACTGGACCGCAAAAAACGCGCCCTAGACCTTGGTGCCCGGCCCGCCCCGCGACTTATCCAATACGGTCATGGCCGATGCCATCATTGCCGCGACATCGGCAATATTAGCCGGCACAATCAGGGTATTGCCCGCTTTGGCGAGTTGACCAAACTGCGCAACATATTGCTCGGCAATTTTCAGATTGGCAGCCTGTTGACCACCTGGGACCTCCAACTGGATGGCCACCACACGCACCGCGAGGGCAGTCGCATCGGCCACGGTGGTCAGAGCCAGTGCTTCACCCTGCGCGCGGTTGATCGCCGCTTGTTTTTCGCCTTCCGACTCCAAAATGGCGGCCTGACGTTTGCCGTCGGCGATATTGATTTCCTCTTGACGCAGGCCCTCTGATTTGGCGATCAGTGCGCGTTTTTCGCGCTCGGCGATGATTTGCGCCTGCATCGAACGCAGGATGGATTCGGGCGGGGTCAAGCTCTTGATTTCGTAACGCAACACCTTGATCCCCCAAGTGCGACCCGCCTCATCCAACACCGACACAATTTGCCGGTTGATTTCATCACGGCTCTCAAACGTTTTGTCGAGTTCCATTTTGCCGATTTCGGAACGCAATGCGGTTTGGGCGAGCTGGGTGATGGCCATGATGTAATCCGACGAGCCGTAGCTGGCCAATTTTGGATCCATCACCTGGAAATAAATAATGCCGTCCACCGCCAGTTGGGTATTGTCGCGGGTGATGCAAACCTGCTCGGGAATATCCAGCGGGACTTCTTTCAAACTGTGGCGATAGTTCACATGATCAATAAACGGCACAATCACGTTTAAACCCGGTGACAGCGTTGCGTGGTATTTGCCGAATCGCTCCACCACCCATGCGCTTTGTTGCGGAACAATCCGCACCACTTCGATAATAAAAACAACAATGGCACCCAGAAAGAAAAACGGAATGGCATAACCTGAAAACGCCGGGGTGGCGTACATGGCGGCGGTGGCAATAATCACGGCAACAAATTTAAAAAACATGGGGACGCTCCGTTTAGGGTTCGTTTCGAAAACCTGCATGGTCAGGTCGATATTGGGCGTGAGGAATGGGTCGCGGTTGGTATTCAATTGGATACCACCAACACGCCCTGCTCAGTGGCCGTAATGGTCAGCACATCATCGGGCTTGGCGGTGCCATTGACTCTGGCATCCCATGACGTCCCGCGATACTTCACACGGGCGGTATGAGTGGCTTCGTTCACCCAATTTTCAAAAACCACGGTTTGGCCAACCTCAAGGCTATTCTGCGCAGCGCTGTCTTTGGGATGATTTTGCCACCAGCGGTGTACCAGATAGATGCCGAGCAAAGCCGCCACCGCAGTGCATAACACCTGCAGCCAAAAGGGTCCGCCCAGCCACGCGACCAACGCGCCGATCAAGGCGGCGACACCAAATACCAACAGGTAAAAAGTCCCCGTCAGCAACTCAACAATAATGAGTAAAAAACCAACAATAGCCCAGATCAAATATGCGGTCATTACAATCTCCCTCTTGATAACGTAATCATGTAATCATGCTTCGATTGTTTCGATCGCCGGACTCACCTATCTAACCGCCCGGATTACAAATCCTTATCCAGAACCCTGACGCTGCGCAAAGGTAGACAACCATTGTGCGGTTAAATTCAATCAAACCAATTTGCGCCACTGCCATGCGACTATTGCGTCACACTCAAATCATTCGTTTTGCGGAAATAATCTTGGTATTCACACCTGCAAAGTTTAATCCACCAAACAATCGTGCATGTTCAATTTTGACGCAGCGATCAACCACCACATCCAGCCCGGCTTGTACCGCCGTTTCGGCCGCGTTTGAATTAATCACACCCAGTTGCATCCACAAACACTTGGCACCAATGGTTATCGCCTCGGCGGCCAATTTGTCGATTTCCTCTGGCTTGCGAAAACAATCAACCATATCGATTTTTTCCGGAATGGCCGCCAGTGATGGATAACATGGTTCACCGAGAATCTCAGTGTACGCCGGGTTAACCGGAATGACGCGATAACCGTGGTCCTGCAGGTATTTCGCGACAAAATAACTCGGCCGCCACCAATTGGCAGATAGCCCGACAATGGCGATGGTCTGATTGTTTCTTAATACGCGGTGCAGGCCGGCAGTGTCATCAATCATCATGATTGCGCACCGTCGTTGTCTAGTCTAGTAAATGTCGCGCGCGCCGTGTTTGCGCCAGGTCGGATTCGGCTGGCGTGGCGCCCAGGGATGCGGCGGTGCGAGTGTCACTGCGTGCCCGACGGCGACGCGCCATCCACCACATCAATAATCCGCCCCCCCCAAGCATCAAGAATGGCCCGAACCATAACAGGTAGGTTTTGCGATCGACCGGTGGTTTGTACAACACAAAATCACCATAACGCGCCTGCAAATAGGTCTTGATTTCGTCATCGGTTTTGCCCTGCTCAATCAGCGAACGAACTTCGCGACGCAAATCGCCAGCCAACCCGGCGGGTGACTCCGCCAGGGTCTGATTCTGACAAACCAGACAGCGCAATTCACTTTCCAATTTTTTCAGGCGTTGTGCCAATGCCGGTGGCGGCAAATCGCCTTGCGGAGTTTGAATTTGTGCTTCGGCTGGGATGAAACCACAGATGAGCACGGATAAACACAGATATTTCAGTGGATTTTTTTTACCGCCGATGAACACCAAGATTCGTCGATAAAATATTGAAATATCAATAAATACGGGCGTTTTCAGGCAAAAATGTCTGAAAATGCTTACTGGGCTTTGTGTTTTCATTTTATTCTACTCATCAATCCAGCACAGTCACAAATTCACTCTCATCAATCCATGGGTCCCAAAACTTGTCATTCCGAACGGCTTTTTGTGAGAAATGACAGCAAGATGCAAATTTTGGCTAATGCCGTGACCTCACCAGCCCATCGGCGTTAACCTGCATATTTCATGGGTCGCCCGCAGTTCTCAAGGGCACTCGCCCATTCACTGCGAAAAGCCCTGCATGGCTTTCCGGTTCAGCGGGCACGGCGCGCGCGCCGCGAAACCCCCGCTTCACCTCATCAAACGTGCCCCCATAAAATATGCAGGTTAATCGGCGGTTACTACGTTTTTTGCAATCCCAAAATCAACGGCAACAATTTGTCGTTCAACACTTTTGCATCAATCGGCCCGGTGTGTTTATAACGAATATTGCCGATTTTATCAATCACAAACGTTTCCGGTGCCCCATACACGCCCCAGTCGATTGCGACCCTGCCGTCCAAATCGCTGACACTGAGCCGATATGGATCACCAAATTTCATCAGCCAGTTTTTCGCCGCCGCCGGATCGTCTTTCCAATTCAGGCCCACAATGGGAACAACCTTTTGTTTTGATAACTCGTTCAAAAACGGATGTTCATATCGACACGACACACACCAGCTGCCCCAGACGTTTAACAACCACACCTGCCCCTTAAGTTCGGCCGGCGAAAATTTCAAATCTGGAGAGTGCAACACGGGCAAACTAAACTGCGGGGCCGGCTTGTTGATCAGCGCCGACGGCACTTCACGTGGATTCAAGAATAAACCCTGATACAAGAACCAGACCAACGTAAAAAAAATCAGCAGCGGCAGGAAAAACTGCCAGGCGCGTTTGGCTGCCGACGGGACCGTCGTCGCCGTGTGTGCATCCGGTGGGGTCGATACGCTCGTCATTCGGCTGCCTGCGGCGCAACATCGTTGCGGCCCCGTCCATTTGCAATAGGCGTTTTTGGCACGACCGGTGCGCGCAGCGGAGTACGATAACGTTTATCGGCAATGGCAAAAACCCCACCTAGCGCCATCAAAATACAGCCCGCCCAAATCCAGTCGATAAACGGCTTGATATAAATGCGCACACCCCACGCGCCATCCGTGGCGTTCTCTACCGGCTCACCCAGCGCCACATAAATATCCCGCGTCAATCCAGAATCAATCGCCGCCTCGGTCATGGTTTGGCCGGACGCAAAATAGGTGCGTTTTTCCGGCATCAGTACTTCAATCGGTTTGCCGTGGTGACTGACCTCAAATCGTCCGATCACAGCCGAATAATTTGGCCCGGGTGCATCACCAATCGCGGCAAATTTAAAGGAGTAACTTCCCTCGGTTACCACGTCACCCAGCGCCATGCGCACGTCGCGCTCACTCTCGTAGCCTTTGACCAGCGTGACCCCAATCACAAATACCGCCATGCCAACATGCGCCAAATGCATGGCGTAATAACTCGCACTGTTCGCGCGCAGTTTTTGCCACAACCCGGTGCCCGCGGTGGCGTTGACACGATGAACAATGCCGGCAACCGAGGCGGCAATAATCCAGAACGCCAACAACAACCCCAAGGCCACCAGCAACGACCATTTACCCATGACAAATGGCACCACCATCGCACTCGCCACCGCCACAGCAAACGCCCATTTTAATCGCGTCCATAAATCCGGCAGGGTGGCGTGTCGCCAGGCCACCACCGGACCAACTGCCATCAAAAACAAGGCGGGTGCCATCAAGGGATAAAACACCGTATCAAAATAGGGCGGGCCGACTGAAATTTTTCCCAGTTTCAACGCGTCAAGAAACAGTGGGTAGAGCGTGCCGAGCATCACCGCCAGCATTGCCACCACCAACAAAACATTATTGGCGAGCAAAAAAGATTCACGCGATATGCCGGAAAAACCGCCGGGGATGCGAGCCAGCCCCAATTGCGGCGCACGCCACGCGTACAACGCCAATGACACACCGATGACCACTGCCAAAAAAGCCAGAATAAAGGCACCACGCGCAGGATCGGTGGCAAACGCGTGCACACTGGTCAGTACACCCGAGCGCACCAGAAAGGTACCGAGCAGCGACATCGAAAATGCCATGATGGCAAGCAACACCGTCCAGCTTTTAAAAATACCGCGCTTTTCGGTGACCGCCAACGAATGTATCAACGCCGTGCCAATCAGCCACGGCATAAACGAGGCGTTTTCAACCGGATCCCAAAACCACCAGCCGCCCCAACCGAGCTCGTAATATGCCCACGCACTGCCCAGCGCAATGCCAAGCGTCAGAAAAATCCACGCTGCCGTAGTCCATGGCCGCGACCAGCGCGCCCAGGTCGCATCCAACTTGCCGCCAATCAACGCCGCCACCGCAAACGCAAACGCCACTGAGAATCCGACATACCCCATATACAACATCGGCGGGTGATAAATCATGCCCGCATCCTGCAGCAGCGGATTCAGATCGCGCCCTTCCAGTGCCGCCGGAAACACCCGCTCAAACGGGTTCGAGGTCATCAACATAAATAAATAGAAACCAATGGCGATAAGCCCCATCACCGCCAGCACCCGTGCAACCACCTCCTGTGGCAGGTGCCGGCTGAACAATGACACGGCATACGTCCAACCGGTGAGCATTAACACCCACAGCAACAACGAACCTTCGTGCGAACCCCACGACGCAGTAATTTTGTAATACACCGGCAGCTTGGTGTTGGAGTTGGCGATCACGTTTTTGACGGAAAAATCGCTGCTGATAAAACTGATGATCAGACAGGCAAAGGCAATCACCACAAACACAAATTGGCCGGTGGCCATGGGTCGCGCCATCGCCATCCATTGCTCATTGTTGCGGAATGCGCCAACCATCGGCACCGTGCCGAGCACGATGGCCAGACACAGCGCGATGATCAAGGAAAAGTGACCGAGTTCAGGAATCATTTATTTATCCAAAAAAAAACCTACAAGAACATTATTTGCCCGGTGCCTGGGTCACAACCGACTTTTGTCCGGCAAACATATTGCCATCGATTGGCTTGCCCGCCTGTTTCAGGGCTTCAGCCGCTTCCGGTGGCATGTAATTTTCATCGTGTTTTGCCAGCACTTCCGAGGCGCGAAAAACGCCATCGCTGCCGATCCGCCCCTGCGCCACCACACCCTTGCCCTCCTTGAACAGATCCGGCAGGATGCCGGTGTAAGTAACCGGAATCGTTTTGGCGGTATCGGTAATGGTGAATCCCACCGTCAGGCCATCGGTTTTGCGTTGCACACTGCCCGCCGTGACCAGCCCACCAATCCGAAAGGTGCGGTCTTTTGGTGCCTTGTCCTCAGCGACCTGCGTCGGGGTAAAGAAGAACACACGGTTTTCGCGCAACGCCCCCACCACCAGGGTCGCGGCAACACCCAGTATGGAAAGTCCGATCAACACCCATAACACTCGTTTTTGTCTTGGCCTTAACATCATGATTGTTCCGATATTTTTAGCATCAGGTTCTGATCGCGAATTTCCGCCTGCGCACGATGAATCCGCAACCGCACCAAAACAATTTCAATAATCACGGCAATCAGGAACGCGCCAAATGAGCCCCACACAAACAAGCCGCGGCCACCCATCGAAAAAAAATCCGCCCAATTCATGTTTTCACCTCTTTGATTTCGCGCACCCACAGGTTGTTTTTTTCCCGCTCAAGGATGATCGCGCGCACCCGGCATAACGCAACGGCGATCGCATACATCCAGCACGCCAGCGCCATGATCAACATTGCCAACAGCATGGTCGCCGCCATTTTGTTGCCCTGCGTCACCGAAACTGAGGCGCCTTGATGCAGGGTGTTCCACCACTTCACCGAAAAATAAATAATCGGCACATTCACCACGCCCACCAGCGCCAGCACAGCACCGGCCTTATCAGCACGGCGTGGATCGTCGATGCTCGATTGCAAGGCCAGAAAGCCCAGGTACAAAAACAGCAGGATCAATTCGGAGGTGAGGCGCGCGTCCCA
>JANPNU010000004.1:0-7573 GCA_031427615.1 Burkholderiales bacterium | reverse complement strand
GGCACGTTTGCAAGAATGAATACGCATCGAACACTCCTATAATGAACACTGATTAATCCACTGAACTTGCTCAACGGACATAACGACAATGAAGTTTACCGGCAGCCAAAACTATATTACGACACAAGACCTGATGTTGGCGGTGAACGCGGCCATTACGCTCGAACGACCGTTACTCATCAAGGGCGAGCCGGGTACCGGCAAAACCATGCTGGCCGAGGAGGTGGCGTTGGCTCTGGGCAAACCGTTGCTGCAATGGCATATCAAATCCACCACCAAAGCGCAGCAAGGGTTGTACGAATACGATGCGGTGGCGCGCCTCAGGGATTCGCAGCTCGGTGATGAACGCGTCAAGGACATCAAAAATTACATCCACCAAGGCACCCTGTGGCAGGCGTTCACGGCGGACGAGCAGGTGGTGTTGCTGATAGATGAAATCGACAAGGCCGACATTGAGTTTCCGAATGACTTGTTACGCGAGCTCGATCGTATGGAGTTTTTTTGTTACGAGACCCGCGAGACCATCAAGGCCAAACATCGGCCGATCATTTTTATCACCAGCAACAATGAAAAAGAATTGCCCGACGCCTTTCTGCGCCGCTGCTTTTTTCATTACATTCGTTTCCCCGACAAAGCGACAATGCAGCAAATCGCCGATGTGCATTTTCCTAATCTGAAAAAGAACCTGCTCAAAGAAGCGATGGAAGTATTTTTTGATATTCGCGAGATGCCCGGTTTGAAAAAGAAGCCGTCGACCTCCGAATTACTCGATTGGATCAAGCTATTGGTGGCCGAGGACATTCCACCCGAGGCGTTGAAATCAAACGACACCAATCAGCTGATTCCACCGCTGTATGGCGCGCTCATCAAAAATGAACAGGACGTACATTTGTTTGAGCGGTTGGTATTTTTATCGAAGCGAAGAGGGTAGCCGAATGTTGCTGGTTGCGCCGGTCGCCTTGCGTGGCCATCACGTTTTGCTGGAGCCGTTGGCTCTGTCACACGCGACCGGGATACGCGCGGCGGTCGCCGATGGGCAACTGTGGAATCTTTGCTACACCACGGTACCAGCACCAGAAAATATGGCAGCCAAGATCAACATGCGTCTTGCGCGGCAAGCGGCGGGAACCATGTTGCTGTTTGTGGTGCGGCAGACTGGCGCGGACAACAAAATGGTTGGCATCACTGCTTATTGCAATGTGGATTCCGTCAACCGTCTGGTGGAGATTGGCTCAACCTGGGTTGCGCAATTGGTGCAACGCACCGCCTTAAACACCGAAGCAAAATTATTGCTGTTGAGCCATACGTTTGAGTCGCTCGGTTGTATCGCTGTCGAATTTCAAAGCCACTGGATGAATCAGCAAAGTCGTGCGGCCATCGAGTGCCTGGGCGCAAAATTGGACGGAGTGTTGCGTTCACATTCGGTTTCCGCTGCCGGTGTATTGCGTGACACCAGTGTGTATTCCATCATCGCCGCGGAATGGCCGACGGTACGATCACATTTACGATTTTGTTTGTCGAAATACGGATAGTCGATGTTGATTGATTTTTTTCTGGGGCTCAAAAAAGTCGGCCTGCCGGTTTCGGTCAAGGAGTATTTAACACTCTGTGAGGCGATGGCAAAGGGCGCGACGCATCTCGATAACTACGGTAGCATCGACGATTTTTATTATGTTGCGCGCGCCTGTCTGGTCAAAGACGAAAGCCATTTTGATCGTTTTGACCGCGCCTTTGCGGCCTATTTTAAAGGTGTCGAAAATCTCAATGCGGCGTTGGAAAAACTGTTGCAACAGGACATTCCCGAAGAGTGGCTGAAAAAACTCGCGGAAAAAGTATTGTCGGCGGAAGAAAAAGCGCAGATCGAGGCACTCGGTGGCTGGGAAAAATTGATGGAAACATTAAAGCAGCGTTTGGCCGAGCAAAAGGAGCGGCATCAAGGCGGTTCGAAATGGATCGGCACCGCCGGCACCTCGCCATTTGGCGCGTATGGTTATAACCCGGAAGGGGTGCGCATCGGGCAGGACAAAAGCCGCAATCGCAGTGCGGTCAAGGTCTGGGATCAGCGCGCCTATCGGGATTACGACGATCACATTGCGCTGGGCATTCGCAACATCCAGTTGGCGTTGCGTCGTCTGCGCAAATTTGCCCGTGCTGGGTCCAATGAAGAACTGGATCTGGATCACACCATTCGGGCCACGGCCAGCAATGCCGGTTATCTGGATATCAAAATGGTGCCGGAGCGGCATAACAATGTGAAGGTACTGTTGTTCTTGGATGTGGGCGGGTCAATGGATGATTATGTGCATCGTTGTGAAGAACTTTTTTCCGCCGCCAAAAATGAATTCAAACACCTCGAGTATTTTTATTTCCACAATTTTTTCTATGAGTCGGTGTGGCGCAACAATCGATTGCGGCACAGCGAAAAATTTGCCACGGTCGATGTGCTCAACAAATTCGGCAAAGACTACAAATTGATTATTGTGGGTGATGCCACCATGAGCCCTTACGAAATTTTGCATCCCGGCGGCAGTGTGGATCACTGGAATGACGAGGCCGGTGCCGTTTGGCTGGCGCGGTTGACCGCCGTTTACCAACACGCCGCCTGGATCAATCCGACCCCGGAACAACACTGGCCGTGGACCCAGTCGGTCAAAATGACCCGGGAATTGATGAACGAGCGCATGTATCCGATGACCGTGGAAGGTCTGGACCGTGCCATGAAGAGCCTGGTTTGACAAAATTTGAGTTTGAGTTTTGCGGAACTCTTGATTTAATGTAACAATTAGCCACAATTGATCGTTGGGTAAAAACAACAATTTGATGCGTGATGGGCAACAAAAGGAAAATCGAATGAGAATCGCGATGTTGGAAGACGATGTGGATGTCGGTTCCGCGCTGAAGCAGTGGCTGGAGGTCGGCGGCCATATCGTGCACCATTTCACGGCGGGCAAAGCAATTATTCGGGAAGCCAATCGCGAAAGCTTTGATCTGTATTTACTGGATTGGCACGTGCCGGACCTGTCCGGGCCGGAAGTGTTGCAATGGCTGCGTGAAAAGCAAAAAATTGTCACACCAGTGTTGTTTATTACCAGCCGGGACGCCGAAGCGGATATTGTTGCGGCGCTGAATGCCGGTGCCGATGACTATATGGTCAAGCCGATTCGCCGGTTTGAGTTGCTGGCGCGGGTGGAGGCGCTGTTGCGACGTTCACACCCACAAAACAACGACGTTGAAAATATCGACGCCGCGCCGTATTTGATTGATATTGCCAACCGGGTCGCGAAACTCAATGGACAGGCCATCGAGATGACCGATAAGGAGTTTGAATTAACGGTATTTTTGTTCCGCAACATCGATCAGTTATTGTCACGCGGGCACATAACCGAATCTGTTTGGGGGCATTCGGCCGAAGTGCAATCACGCACAGTTGACACACACGTCAGTCGATTACGCAAAAAATTGGACCTCAGCCCCGAGCGGGGTTTTCGGCTCACACCCATTTACAATTTTGGTTACCGTCTGGAACGGGTGAGCAGCGGCGAATAAATTGCCGTCCGCCATCGGCAGCGCCCGAAAAAATGGTTAACCGTCAATTTGTTGGAAGCGCCATATGCCGTCGGTATCCTTGAGGCGGCTGACCCGTCCCTGTACCCATAGGTAATTAAGGTGGGCAATGGCCTCACCGATGGCAAATACCAGCTGGTGCAAATCCAGCGGCCGATGAAACAATACCGGCAAGATCTCAGCGGCCGTTTTTGCTTCGGTCAACGCCTCGACCAATTCACCCAATCTGAGTTGATGATGTGCATCAAGTTGGTCGAGCCTGGTATGCAATCCCGTAAACACCCGATCATGGGAGGGCAACACCAGGGTGTCGGTCGGCAGGGGGCGGAATTTATTCATGCTTTCCAAAAACAGTTTAAGCGGATTGGCGTCCGGCTGATTGCCCCAAACCCCGACATTGGTGGTGATGCGTGGTAAAACTTGATCGCCGGATATCAAGATGTGATGCTTTGCCGAATAAAGGCAGGCGTGTTCAGGGGCATGACCAAAGGCGGTCAATATGCGCCAGCTGCGATCGCCGATCACCAACTCATCGTGTTCCATGATGCGGTTAAAACGTGTCGGCACGGTCGGCACCCCCCGCTTGAATGATTGGCTGCGGGCTTGTTGGGCAGCGGCAAAATCGGGACGTGTCTGAGCCAAGCCATGCGCTATAAATAACGCGGCCGAGTTGTGGATATCAAACCCGGCAAAGTCACCGGCAGCGGCATGGGCCGATAAAAATTCGCCATTGGTCATCCACACGTCTGCACCGGTTTGTTCATGCAACCACGCCGCACAGCCAACATGGTCCGGATGAAAATGTGTGACCACGATGCGCTTCACCGGTCGGCCCTGCATGGTTTCGGCAAAATGGCGCTGCCACAGAGCGTGGGTTTCGGCGACACCATAACCGGTGTCCACAATCGTCCAGCCGTCTGCGTCGCGGAGCAACCAAAGATTGATGTGATTGAGCGCAAATGGCAGCGGCATGCGGATCCAGAACACCCCATCGGCCACCTCGATGGCCTCGCCCGGTGCGGGCGGGGTTTCGTGGGGATAAAAAATGGGCGGTGTTGCCGAAACGGCGGGAGGGGTGGCGGCGGCGGGAGTCATGCCACCATTATCACGGCTCGCAATGTCGATAATTCAAAGATGAAAGCCTATTGTTAACGCGCGTTTTCAGGATATTTTGCCTAAAAACGCGCGCCCATCAAAGACTTTCAATTATTTTGTCGTAAACGTAAACACACCATCCCAGTTATCGCCTGGCGGTTTGGCGCGTAAATTGGCGACCCGTTCAAGATACAGTTTGTATACCTTGCGCGACGGATCCGCTTGCGACAGGACCACCAGCAATTGTTCGGCGTCATCCCAGCGCTGTTCTTTATACCGATCCAGCGCACGGTGAAAGCGGTCGGTCTCATCAATAATTTGGTCAAGCACCTGATCTTTAAATCCAAGTGGCTCGTAAATGCTGATGGGCTCGAGTTTGCCTTTCACCCGCACCCGATCCATTTCGCGATAAATGACCGTCGGCACGGCGGTGACGATGTTTTGCGACACCAGAATGCCAACGCCGTATTCCTTGGTTAACGACTCCAGGCGCGAGGCCAGATTAACCGCGTCGCCCAAGACGGTGTAGGCACGGCGGAATGCGGAGCCCATGTCGCCGACGTTCATCGAACCACAATTTAATCCGATACCAATTTCGAGCTGCGGCCAGCCGCGGCTGATAAAGTCGGGACCGATGTCCTTGATTTGTTGCTGCATGGCCAGCGCGGAATTAAGCGCGTGGGCGGCGTGGTTTTCGTCGCGCAACGGGGCGCCCCAAAACGCCATGATCGCATCCCCGATGTATTTATCAATCGTGCCGCGATCATTCTGAATGGTCGTGGTCATATGCGTGAGGTAGGCATTCATCATCGCGGTGAGTTCGGTCGCCGACAGCCCCTCCGAAATGGAGGTGAAATTACGCACGTCCGAAAACAACACCGTCATCTCACGGGTTTCACCCTTGGTTGAATAGGCCTCGGGATTTTTTGCCATTTCTTCCACCAGTTCTTTTGGAACGTAGGTGCCGAAAATTCCGGTGATGGCTTTTTTGCTTCGTGCCTCGATAAAAAAACCGTAGGCCATATTGAGTAAATACAGCAACACAACCATCAGCAACGGCACAGCGATCGGCAAAACGGTATTTTGTCCCCAGAAATAAAGATTAAAGGCGATGAGTAACAAGCCGGTTGTCGTCACCACAATCGTTGACCAAAGTGGATTGAGTTTGACCAGTGCCAGCGCAAGTGGAAACCCGATCAGCAAAATGAGAGCCGCATTAAAGACCAACTCAAAATGCGGTTTACTTTTGATGGTGTTGTCGAGGTAACCGGAAATCATGTTGGCGTGTGCCTCGACGCCGGGGTAGACCTCGCCGACTGGAGACGCGCGTAAATCAAACAGCCCTTGTGCCGACGAGCCGACGATGGCGATTTTCCCCTCGAGTTCACCCGGTGTCAGCTTGCCCTGCATAATGTCGGTGGCCGAGATGTAGCGAAACATCGGACTTTTACCGCGATAGGGGATGAGCGCGGTGCCATTGGCATCCATGCGAATTTTTGTTTTTGGACCGATCAATATTTCCTTGAAACGATTGATGCCATCCCCTTCGTCATCGCGCAAGGTTACGCGAAGCGCCTCGTTGTCCAGATAAGTACGATAGATGGCCATCGACAGGGAGTCGTAATATCCGTCTTTATACTGAATAAACATTGGCACGCGCCGCAGCAGTCCGTCAAAATCAATCGCCGGCAAGATGTGCCCGGTGGCGGCGGCATTTTTTTGAAACATCTCCAAATTACCGCTAAAACCATCAATGGTCAGCGAACGAAAGGCGCGGCCACCAAAGGTTGTCTGGGTAAACGTCGGTTCGGGCAACACGCCAAGTTTTAACGATTCGAGGCCCTTGCGTTCGTTGCTGCCGGCAAACGCAAATACCACCGGGTACTTCTTAACCGTTTCCGCAAACAACCGGTCGTAGTCCAATTGGGGCCGGAGTTCCTTTAATCTGGATTGAAATTCGGGACTGTTTTTAAGCGGCCCCTTTGCCAGGGTTTCCAAGGTTGTCAAGCCGGAGCTGGTGTCGGGTTCGGTAAACAATACGTCGAATCCCATTACCTTGATTTTGTATTTGTCAAAACTATTGGTCAGCAGTGCCACCCATTTGTCGCGCGCGAGCGGCCAGCGGCCTTCGGTGGCGAGGGTGCGTTCATCAATGTCAATAATGACAATGCGCGGGTCAATTTTCTCCGGCATGGTGGCACGCAGGCGGGTGTCATAAGACTGCCATTCAAGGTTGCGCAGAAGTTTGACCGGCTCGTCAACGACATAGTAGCCAACAAACAGCGCAACAATGCCCAAGCCGATGCTGGCGCGGATAACCGCGTTGATTGACGAAAAATAGTACTTCCACAGTGCCTTTAGTTTTTCCATTGGGGCCTCGTTTGGCGATTGGTGTCCACCGTGCGCCAAATTTAGGCAAATGGTCACGGCCTCCCGGACAGCAGATGGAGCATTCTGCCATGATTACCGGCGAACCGCGGCAGACTTTAGGGTGACGGTTTGGATAAATGTTGGTTAAACTGCGGCATCCCAGCCAAAGTATTCGTCCCCCGGATCGGCCATCGGGTGGCGACACACAACCATGAATTATTTTTTTGTATTGCACGCCGTCGCCGTCAGTTTATTGTTGCTGTCCTGGTCGCCGCGCGCAACGGCGGCGGCACCTGCGCCCAACAGTGTGTTGCTGGCCAATGTGTTCAGCGCGGACGTTGATGTGACGCTTTATCTGGTCAGCGAAAAATACGACGGGGTACGTGCCATCTGGGACGGCAAGGTGATGCGCTTTCGCAGCGGCAATGTGGTCAACGCGCCGGCCTGGTTTCTTGCCAAATTACCGACCACACCACTGGATGGTGAATTGTGGATGGGGCGACAGAAATTTGAATTACTGTCTGGGGCAGTACGTAAAAGGGTG
>JANPNU010000003.1:0-4182 GCA_031427615.1 Burkholderiales bacterium | reverse complement strand
TTATCCGGATAGACGGCATAGGCCGCACCACTTGTCATGGAAAAAATGGCCAACCCACATGCCGACAACAACGTCATATTAATCACAGTCGATTTCATGGTGTTTCCTCCTGGTGAATGTTGGTAATCTCGTCCATCCTGTTTTGGCCATGGCTTCGGCCATTGGTTTGACTTCGCCTGCCTGCCGCTTTTATAACGCTTCTGCAATCGCGCGCCCCACTTCGCTGGTGCTGGCGGTGCCACCCATATCGGCTGTGCGTGGCCCAGCCACCAATACGGTTTCAATTGCCCGCACAATCGCATGCCCCGCCGCCTTGTGACCGAGGTGTTCAAGCATCATCGCGCCCGACCAAATCTGGCCAATCGGATTGGCAATGCCTTTGCCGTAAATGTCCGGCGCACTACCGTGCACCGGTTCAAAACACGATGGAAATTCGCGCTCCGGATTTAAATTGGCTGACGGCGCAATGCCGATGGTGCCGGTACACGCCGGCCCCAGGTCAGAAAGAATATCGCCGAATAAATTTGAGCCCACCACCACGTCAAACCAATCCGGATGCTGTACAAAATGCGCCGTCAAAATGTCGATATGGTATTGCGTTGTTTTGATATCTGGATAGTGGGCCGACATGGCCTTGAAGCGTTCGTCCCAATACGGCATGGTGATGGCAATGCCGTTGGATTTGGTGGCAGATGTCACATGTTTTTTATTGCGGGTGGCGGCCAACTCAAATGCAAATTTTAAAATACGATCCACACCGCGCCGCGTAAAAATGGTCTGCTGCATACACATTTCATGCTCGGTGCCCTCATACAAGCGACCGCCAATTGACGAATATTCGCCTTCGTTATTTTCGCGCACCACCCAAAAGTCAATGTCGCCCGGTTTGCGCCCGACCAGTGGCGAGGGAATGCCTGGCATGAGACGCACCGGCCGCACATTGGCATAAAGCTGAAATTGGCGGCGAATGGGGATCAGCAGTCCCCATAATGAAATATGATCCGGCACCGTCGGAAAACCCACCGCCCCCAAAAAAATCGCATCGTGATGGCGAATGCTGGCGAGCCCGTCGTCGGGCATCATCTTGCCGTGGGTGGCAAAATAATCACAGCTCCACGGCTTTTCATCAAACTGGAACGCGATATCAAATTTGCGCCCCGCCGCCTCGAGCACACGCATGCCCTCCGGCACCACTTCTTTGCCAATGCCATCCCCTGCAATGACCGCGATTTTGTGTTTGTTCATGATTGATTGCCCATCGTGTGCGCCGCGCCGTAGAATTATCCTTGGATGTTTGTACCACGGCGGCGAAATGACTTCAATGATACCGTGCAGGTGGCCGAATCCAACGCCGACTGCCCTTTCCCACATTCCAGCATTCCAACATTCCCACATTCCAACAATTGGCTGCCGCTGGCAGTTCCGCCTAAACTTTCAAGTTGCACGCGGCCCATTTTTACCCGCGATCGAAAGCCCGCCATGAAAATCGACTTTGTCTCCGATATCGCCTGCCCCTGGTGCGCCGTCGGCTTGAATTCGCTGGAAATCGCGCTCAAGCGTATTGGCAACGACATTCCGATCACATTGGAAATGCAACCGTATGAACTTAATCCGGACATGGCCAAGGATGGGGTGGATGCCGGTGAATACCTGATGAAAAAATACGGTATGAGCGCCGAACAGCTGCAAACCAATCGCGCCAACATTCGTGCGCGCGGCGCCGAGGTGGGTTTTACCTTTGGCGAGCGATCCCGCGTCTGGAATACTTTTGACGCGCATCGCTTGTTACATTGGGCGGGCCTGCAAACGCCCAATTTGCAACGCAACTTAAAACATGCCCTGCTGACGGCCTATCACACGGAAAGTCGCAATCCGGGCGCCACCGACGTTTTGCTCGATGTTGCCAAAAAAGTCGGACTCGATGTGGAAGCGGCTGGTCGTGCACTGGCGTCAGGCGAATTTACCGACGAAGTTCGAAGTGCAGAAGCGCATTGGCAACAAAACGGCATCAACGCGGTGCCGTCGGTCATTATCAACAACCGTCATTTGATCCAAGGTGGGCAACCGCCGGATGTGTTCGAGGCGGCCATTCGCAACATTGCTGCCGAAGTCTAGCCTGCCTATTTCATGGGGGCACGTTTGATGAGCTGAAGCGGGGGTTTTGCGGCGCGCGCGCCGTGCCCGCTGAACCGGAAAGCCATGCAGTGCTTTTCGCAGTGAATGGGCGAGTGATTTTTTACCTGACCGACCACGGGAGGAAGGCAAAAAAGCGCTGTCTTGTGACAAAAATGAGCGCCCGCTATCGAGCGTTCAGCCCTTTTTATAACGAACCACAGGCAATCCAAATTGGATTGAACGACGTTCAGAGCAAGCACCCTGGAGAACCGCGGGCGACCCATGAAATATGCAGGCTAGCTGCCGGACGAATTTTCAATTCGCACTGGGTCCGGCCGAAACCGCAAGCTATTAACGAGCGAGCGCCAGCACCAACGCCGTGACTTCTTCGGCGGAGTCCTTGATGATGCCATCGAGGGTTTCCTCACCAATCGCCATGTTGATGTTGGCCGCCAACACTTCGCTATTGGCGACTTTTTCTGCTTGCAATGGTGATTTTATCGGTGCTAACTCATAGGCCAGCAACAGCGTGTCACCCAGTGTGCTGACCGGAAAAGACAACTGACCTTTCCACATCACTTCAATGGCGGTGACCACCGGCTCTGGCACCGCCAGAGATATAAAAGCCACCAATCTCGTGCAGCATGCCGGCGAACATGGCGGTCTCTGCATCTTGATTGGTCACCCTTCGTGCCAACATTTTCGCCAAGGCGGCCACATGCGCAGTGTGCTCCCACAATAACGTGTCCAGTTTTTTATGGCTGGGCAGCTGTGCGGAAGACGACATCTGTCGCGTAATCATGACCGTCGCCAACATTTTGACGGCACGAAAGCCGAGCAAGTTGACGGCATTTTTTACATCGGTGACGACCTTCCCGCCGCGGTTATAAGCAGCAGAGTTGGCCAATGCCACCACACGCGCGGCCAGCAAGGGCTCGGCTTGAATTTGTCTGGCGATGGCATCGGTGGAACAATCCGGATCATCCAGCGCCTGATGAATACCCAGCGCCGCAACGGTCGAGGTCGGAAATGCCAGACCACCTCGACCGGCATCACCAACCAGCGACATCAAAATTTCTCGACGGCTCATATCAATATTTTCCTTTGGCAACCTAAATCAGACATGCGCGCACGCAATGCACCACATGTGGATAGCTAATTAACGGCAAATCGAATCGATTCTTGAGGCCGCGGGATGCTTGGCAATTCGCCAGCTCACCTATCCCTCCGGTTTGCAGACTGTTGTGCGCCGAAGAATCGCTCGATGTAAAGGCAAGCAACGGCGGCTATTTCCACAATGTTTCGGCTGAAACACAGCTCTAACATTAGTGTTTACTCGTTTCATGGTCGTCGAACTATTGGGCCGCACGAAGCAGCCCTGCAAATGTCTGTGCGCCAACCCGATGCGTAAAAAAAGGCAGTGCGCCGTGGCACACTGCCTTAAACAAAATACGAAAAACGATAAACCCTTAACTCTTAACTCTTAACCCAGTCCACTCTCCGATCATTTACCAATTGCCTTGGCGAGCCCTGCCGGATCGGCCACGCTGACCCAAAGCATTGAATGATCTTTGAAGCCGATCACCTTGGGTATTCTTTTTTCAAAGACGATACTCAAGCCTTTTTTATGATTGGTGCCAAAGGTCACACCATCATCCGCAAAGCTGAGCCGCAAGCCCACCGCCGTGTACCAGCGATGTGGGCCGGTGACTTCGGTACGCGCGACGTTTTTAAGCGTGGTCCTGACTTTGTAGCGCCCAAATGTCGCAATGAGCTCGTCTTTTTCCGTGATGCTGACGCCGTCTTTATTGGTAACCCCCAGCACCAGAAACAACGCACGCCAGCGCATGTCCAATTTGTAGGGGAAGTGTTTGGTTGCCATAAATTGTGACCTGACAGAATCAAGTTTCCAGAATAAATGCGACTTCAAATTAAAACACCAAAGTAAACCCGGCTCTCATCCCGCCAAAAAAAACGCTTCAATTTACCAGCAACGCGAGCGATTTGCCATGTGTAATGTGCTATCGATGAGAAATCAACACTACGAGCACTTACGCCAGCGTGAGA
>JANPNU010000002.1:0-1797 GCA_031427615.1 Burkholderiales bacterium | reverse complement strand
CCGGGCATGGTGATATCCATGCCGTAGATTTGTTTGCCGGTGGTTTTGTCGACGGTGTCCAAACGCGCCAGCCGTTTGCCGGCGATTTTCCAGTCTTTGGGATCCTTGAGTTTGATGTCGGTGGGCGGGGTCAGTTTGGATGCCGCCGCTGCCATCTTGCCAAAGGTGGTAGTGCGCGATGACGCGGCGTGGGTGATGACACCCTTTGCGACGGTGCATTCCGCGGCGGGCACTTTCCATTTGTCGGCAGCAGCTTGGATCAACATCATGCGTGCGGCCGCGCCGCCTTTGCGAACGTAATCCTGTGAGCCGCGAATGCCCTGACTACCGCCGGTGCTAAAACTGCCCCACGGTCGTTTGCGGGCAACACTTTGCCCGGGAGTCGGGTATTCGGTGGTGACCTTTGCCCAATCACATTCGAGTTCTTCGGCGACCAACTGCGCCAAACCCGTCAAGGTGCCCTGCCCCATTTCCGAGCGGGCAATCCGCACCACCACCTGCTCATTCGGTTGAATCACCACCCAGGCGTTGATTTCGGGCGTGCTTGAGGTGATGGCTTGTGCGTTCGCGTCTTTTAAAAACGGCACATGAAAACCGACCACCAATGATCCAGCCACCGTGGTGGCGCCCTGAATAAACTGGCGGCGTGAAATGTTGACGGCGTTCATGCGGCACCGCCATCAACGTGCTCAATATTTAATGCATTCGCAACTTTTTTTGTTGCAGCTTTTGTTGAACCCTTTATCCCACCTTTTTGGCCGGCCATTTCGCGTGCGGCGGCGTGAATCGCAGTGCGCACCCGGTTGTAGGTGCCGCATCGGCAAATGTTGGTCATGGCGTCGTCAATGTCTTTATCGGTCGGGTTGGGCTTGGATTTGATCAGCGCGGTAGCGGCCATGATCATGCCGGATTGGCAAAAGCCACACTGCGGCACATCGAGCGCGACCCACGCCTTTTGAATCGGGTGCGAGCCGTCTTTCGACAAACCCTCGATGGTGGTAATTTTTTGTGTGGCTTTCACAGCGGCGGCGGGCATTACACACGAGCGCACCGGTACGCCGTCGATATGCACCGTGCAAGAGCCACATTGGGCAATGCCACAACCGTACTTGGTGCCGGTCAGACCGAGCTGTTCACGCAATACCCACAAAAGCGGTGTGTCGTCGTCTGCCACATAGTCTGAAACCTTGCCGTTCACATTCAGTCTTGCCATGATTCGCTCCTATGCGTTGATTCGTTGATTCGTTGATCTGCTGATTCGTTAAATCATCGATCCGTTGATGACGTGATTATGACCTGAACGCCATATTTGAGAAGGGGTCGATTGACGAGTATCAAGTCTTTTGACAGCGCACATTGGCGCGAAAAGATTAGTATTATCAGTGCTGCCATCCACCACCCAACCCGAGGACCATCATGCAACAAAACTCCGCCAGAAAGACCGCCGCCGATTTTGACCCCGAAGTGATGAAATTGTTCGACCAATATGTACACGGCGTGATTGACCGCCGCGGCTTTTTGTCTGGCGCCAGCAAATATGCGGTGGGCGGTGTTTCAGCGACCATGTTGCTGGAAATGTTGAGTCCGAATTTTGTGCAGGCACAACAGATCAAAAAAGACGACCCGCGCATTGTCGCCAAAATGGTCGAGTACGACTCACCCGACGGCAGCGGCAAGATGAAGGGATACCTCGTCATGCCGGCGAAGATGACCGGCAAATTACCGGCGGTGATGGTGGTGCACGAAAATCGCGGACTGAATCCGCATATTGAAGATATCGCGCGGCGTCTCGCACTC
>JANPNU010000001.1:0-10756 GCA_031427615.1 Burkholderiales bacterium | reverse complement strand
TCCATTAGGCGTCCCTTCGGGACTGTTTGGTTGCTGGTGGGCTATTTTTGGCGTATTTCCTGTTTCTTCCTCTCGAATAGCCAGCTATTCGTTCGTCAGTCAACAGAAAATCCACTCAAAAAGTAGCCCCACCATCCTTCCAAACCCTAATGGAAAATCTCGGTTAAAAATACAAAAGGACTGGATTCCGGCCTGCGCCGGAATGACGAAATTTGTGGGTTTTTAGAAGTTCCCAGTTTTAGTTCGATTAGCACGCGTTAATCAGCGGGTGCGCCATTCTACCGGCCATTCACTTCAAGCTACCTGACAAAAACTGCCTGAGGCGCTCACTTTGCGGCTGACTCAATACCACTTTCGGGTCGCCCGCTTCCGCGATGCAACCTTGATGGAGGAAAACCACACGGTTTGAAACTTCGCGTGCAAAACCCATTTCGTGTGTCACCACAATCATGGTGCGGCCTTCGGCGGCAAGATCACGCATGACGCGCAATACCTCACCGACCAATTCCGGATCGAGCGCGGAGGTTGGCTCGTCAAACAGCATCACATCCGGCTCCATTGCCAGCGCGCGCGCAATCGCCACGCGTTGCTGTTCGCCACCTGACAAATGCGCCGGATAAAAGTCCTTGCGATGCCACACGCCGACCCGGTGCAGGTATTGCTCGGCCCGCGCCAACGCATCCGCCCGTGACAAGCCCAGCACCTGCATCGGCGCTTCGATCACATTTTCGGTGACCGTCATATGGGCCCACAGGTTGAAGTGCTGAAACACCATTGCCAGTCGCGCACGAAATTTCTCCAACGCGCGTGCATCGGCCGCCATCAGCGTGCCATCCTTGGCGCGCTTTAATGCGAGCGTTTCCCCATTGAGCCTGATGGTGCCTTCATGCGGCTGTTCGAGTAGATTCATGCAACGCAGCCAAGTGCTTTTGCCCGACCCGGACGAGCCGATGATACTGATCACGTCGCCCCGTTTGGCCGACAAAGAAACGCCTTTCAGCACCTCGTGTGTGCCGAATCGTTTGACGATATTGTCGACTTCCAACATCTGGGCGTTGTTTGCGTTGTTGTCCATATCACGCGCTCAACAAGTTGCCGGTACGAAACGCCACCTTGCCGGCGATCTTGCACAGTCGCATACCGGCATGTGCAAAGCGGCGGTTCTCGCGCGCATACATGATGCCCTCGATGGTCGCCTTGAGTTGTATCGTCTCGCCGGTGATCGGGTTGGTCACGTCTGCAACCACTTCACCCGTCTTGATGGTCTCACCCAATTCACGCAGAAACGACACTACCCCCGACACCGGCGTCTCAATGGTCTCGGAACCGGCCAGTGGTGTCGCGGTTGCAATCAAGGCCGGCATGGCAGGCGCAACACCGTCAATAAAGTCGAGCGCCGTCAGGTAATTGATGATCGCCGCCGTATCTTGCCCAGCGTACCGATGCGTGACGTCAACATGCCCGCGCAGCTCCACCGTCACCGACACACAGCCAAATGGAATCGGATGCGCCGGAAATTTTTCCCTGAGCAGCCACCAGGTTCGCGAGCAGGCCTCGTCAAACGGAAACTCACCCGAGGTGGTTTCGAGCAGCGTGGCAACTGCACCCATGTATCGTGCCAGCGGTTCGACACGATCCCACAACGGGCTGCCAGTATAGAGGTGCAACATCGCTTCGGAATCACAATGCAAATCGAGCACGATATCTGCATCGGCGGCCAGCGTAAACAATGCCTGGCGCAAACTGGCCAACTCTGTTTTCGGCTCGCGCGCGTTGACCGTATCAATCATTGCACGCCGAATCAACACGGCATTTTGTTGTTGATCGTCGCCCAATTTGCCGGTGACCATTGTCGCCACGGCGTCCAACACATCCGGATAGTGGCGGTTGAAATTTTCCGCTGATAACAAATCGAAGCGGCCGATTTGTGAATGATCGAGCCATTGCGCCAAGCCGATCGGATTGGCAACCGGCACCACCACCACTTCACATTTCAGTTTGCCGTCTTGCTCAAGTTTGGCCAGCGTCTGGCGCAAATGATGTGTAACCAACAGACCGGGTGCCTCGTCGGCGTGTAACGCTGCTTGCACATACACTTTACGACCCAAACCGACCGGGCCATAGTGAAAGCTGGTGATTTCCCGCTTGGTACCAATGGCGGGGGATAACAATGGATGGTTTTTAATTTGCATAATTTCAGATTTCAGATAGAAGGAGCAACGGCGGCGGGCGGCAACAGGACGGTCTGCGACCGCGGGGCAAGGTGTCGCAACCAGCGTTTCTCGGCAAAGTGAAACAGGCTGACCAGCATGAAGGTGAGCGCAAGGTAAAAAACGCCGGCGGTCACAAAGGCCTCAAACGGCAGATAAGTACGCGCGTTCATCTCGCGGGCGGCGCCGGTCAGGTCAACCAGCGTGACGGTACTGGCGAGCGAGGTGCCGTGCAACATCATGATGACCTCGTTCGAATAGGCCGGCAACGCACGGCGCATCGATGACGGCAGCACAACGCGCGTCAGCACCCGCCAGCTCGATAAGCCAAGACTGCGCGCCGCCTCGACTTCACCCGCCGGAATGGCACGCATGGCACCGGCAATAATTTCCGCCGTATAGGCCGAGGTGTTCAGGGTGAATGTCAACATCGCGCAAAACCAGGCGGAAGAAAACCACGGCCACAGAACACTTTCGCGCACTGCGTCAAATTGCGCCATGCCGTAATAAATCAAAAACAACTGCACCAGCATCGGCGTGCCGCGCATCACATAGGTATACGCCCACACTGGCCACGACAGCCATTTATTGTTGCTGGCGCGTGCGACCCCAAGCGGAATGGCAAGTGCCAGCCCGAACAACAATGCCACACCAAGCAACTGCAAGGTGACACCCACCCCGGCAAGGTAGCTTGGAATGGCTTCGCTGATGGCGTCAAAATTCATTGGTGATTTGTCTGCAGAGTGTCTCAGGCAGCGCGACGGATACCGACACTGTAGCGGCGCTCAAGCACACCGAGGCCCAGCAACGAAACCGTGGTAATGGCAAGATAAATTGCGGCGGCGGCGCAATAAAACGTAAACGGTTCGCGGGTCGCGCCTGCCGCCATGCCGGCGCGGTGCATCATGTCGGTCAGGCCAATCACCGATACCAGCGCGGTTGATTTCACCAGCACCAGCCAGTTATTGGTAAACCCCGGAATCGCGAGGCGGATCATTTGTGGAAACGTAATGCGCCAAAACACTTTCATACGCGACATGCCAAATGCCAGCCCCGCCTCACGTTGACCGGGATGAATCGCGAGCAGTGCACCGCGAAAAGTCTCGGTCAGATACGCACCAAAAATGAAGCCGATGGTCGCTACACCGGCGACAAACGGATCAATATCGATTGTATCTTGGTAACCCAGCGATAAAGCAATGGCGTTGATGGCGAGCTGGCCGCCATAAAAAATCAGCAGCATCAACACCAGATCGGGCACGCCGCGAATAATGGTGGTGTATGCCGTTGCCATACCGCGCAACAGCGGTGCCTTTGACAGCCGCGCCGCCGCGCCGAGCAGACCAAGCATCACCGCGATCACCAACGACGAAAACGCCACCGCAAGCGTGATGCCGGTGCCTTCGATCAGAGTGGGAAAAAAGCCGTGGAGCATGGCTTTGCTGGTCCGCTACTTCTTTGCAGTCGGTGTGGGTGCAACCGGCTTGCCGTAGACGTCAAAGTCAAAATACTTATCTTGAATTTTTTTGTATGTACCGTTGGCGCGCATGGCTGCAATGGCCTTATTGATATTGTTGCGCAAGTCGACATCGTTTTTGCGCATCGCCACCCCGGCACCTACACCAAAATACTTGGGCTCCTCGTACACCGGGCCGGCAAATTCAAAATTCTTGCCTTGCGGCGTTTTCAGAAAGCCCGTTTGCGCCGCAATCATGTCGACCAATGCGGCATCAACCCGACCGGCGGCCATGTCGAGGAAAACCTCGTCTTGTTTTGTGTAGCGGACAATCTGTGCTTCCTTAAACATGTCGGTCGCAAATTTGTCATGGGTGGTTGATCGTTGCACGCCGATCTTTTTGCCCTTGAGGCCGCTGCCCGAAATATCAATTTTTGAACCCGTTTTGACAACAAACCGTGCCGGCGTTTGGTAATACTTATCCGAAAATTCCACCGCCTTGCGGCGCTCGTCGGTAATCGACATCGACGCGATCACCGCGTCAATTTTGCGCGACTGCAGTGCCGGAATCATGCCGTCAAACGCCTGTTGAACCATCACACACTCTACTTTCATTTCTGCGCAAATGGCGTTGGCAATATCGATGTCAAAGCCGGATAGTTTGCCGCTCGGGTCGATCTGACTGAAGGGTGGGTAGGCGCCCTCGACACCGATGCGGATTTTTTTGCCCTGCGCGTAGGTTACTGAGGCAAAGACGACTGAAAGTGCCAAGCCGACAACGGCCATCATGCTACGGGTTGCGACATTCATTTTATTTTCTCCACTTGTCCGGCAACAGGTGTTGCGTTTGAGTCTGTATTTTCGCCTGCTTTTGCGGCGCGCGCCGCGGCTGGGGCCACTCCAGGCGGAATGGCAACCGGCACATACAGTGGCGACGACATTATGACTGGCAGCACATCAAGACCGATCCCGATCACGCTGTAGTCGGCTCCCTCACCGGATTTCGGCGCGTAGCCATATGTGCCGGCGCGTTTGGTCAGGCGAAACTCGAAGCCGGTCCGCCCCTTGACGTCGGTGGCGTTGGTCAAGCGAAACGCCAAGCCCTTCGCTTCGCGCTCGTGGCTATCGAGTAGCGTGGACATGGCGTTGACAATGGTGCGATCGCCCAGCATGTCGGCGTAAAACGGCACCGCACCGTAATAAGGTGCGAAATCCTTGGCCGCCGGATCGATCTTGCGGCCGACCTTGCTGGTGGGAACGATGACGCGATAGGTGCGCAAGTCGTATTGATCGCCGCGCTCAATGGCGTGCAAAACGCCGCCCTTGATTTGCAAAGGGGGCGCGCGTTCGACAACAGCATCGCGCAGATCGACCACCACCAGATGCGCGGCACCGACCGCCTCCATGAGGCCATCACGAATGAAGGCCGCCGTGTTTTCCTCGACACACACGCCGATGGCATAGCGCTGTAGCGCCATTGCCATCAGCATGCGGCCAATGCGACCGCGCTTGACACAATGCTGATCGACAAACAATTCGTTACCGACAAACGCGAGGCCGCGATCAATGTCGCGCCCCATGCTCAGACCATCGCGCATCACCTTCAGCTGATCAGGAATGTCACGAATCATCACCCGCGGCATCACGGCCGCACCGGCGCTCGATCCGGCGATGACACCGCCCTTGCGCAGGACATCGTTGATCGCGTCCAACATGGGCGTGGGTTTGCCATCGACCAACAGTGCGTCGGTGATGCGTCCCTGCGCCCCGCCGGTGAAAAACACGCCGCGCGATTGGGCGATGCGCGCGATGAGATCGGCGTCGCGCACGTCCTTGGTCACGTCGCGACCGGCGATGCGCGCCGACAGCGGGATGACTTCGGCAACGGCACCGTAGCGTTGCAAGGTCTCGACGATTGTGCGACCGGATTGTTCCGGCACCTCCGAGGCGGTGGGCAGCACCACCCAGCGGCTGCCTTTGCCGCCGGCAGTCTCAACCAAGCGAGACCAGACTGCCGCATTGTCGGCTTGCAAGGCGCCGCCAATCGCCACGACCCAGCCCTGTGGAGGCGCGCCGGCAGCCGGTTGCGCGGCCATGACGCCGCTTGCCGTTAGCGCGCAAAACAAGGCCGTGATGGCGCGGCAAACAAAGGCACCGCGAAAATTAGACGACGGGTTCACCAGCAACATCAACGTGCCTCATGCAAATGGAACAGATGGCAGGATATTGACACATTGCCGCCGCCCGCCCAACCGCGGCCGCGGCCAAAACCCGCAAAGCGTAACGGAAAGTCGCTTTCTTGTAAGCCGGCTTCCCGCCACCCGCCGGGTATTTCCAAAAAACAACACCCCGCTTTCAACTTTGCGACAGCAAGTTGTCACCAAGCGACCATTCCACCCATTCCCCTTATGTTTGGACAATTGAATGGCTAGACTGCGTCAGTCAAAAAAAACAATGAAATACCCCGTCGTTCCCGCTCGACATCCTGTCAACAACACAATGCACACTATGGAGCACCAACCCATGAATGCCACGAAATCCCCGTACTTTGTCCTGAAGCCATGCGTGATCGCGGTTGCCGCGACACTGATGACGCTGAATGTGAACGCCCAGACAGCACCAGTTGCTCCTGTAGCTCCCGCTGTCAAAGCAGAAAAAATTGAAGTAACGGGTTCGTCGATCAAGCGTATTGAAGGCGAATCTGCGCTGCCGGTCGAGACGATCACGCGCGAGGACATCGACAAAGTCGGTGTCACCACCGCAGCCGAACTGCTGCAGAAGATTACGTCGAACGTCGGCGGCCTGACCGACGGCGCCAGCATCAGCGACCAGTCCGGCGCGCAGCGCGGCTTCAACGGTGCCAACCTGCGCGGCCTGGGTGTGTCGAGCACGCTGGTGCTGCTCAACGGCCGTCGCCTCGCCAACTTCGCCAGCCCCGGCGACAACGCCGGCGTTGACTTGAACAATATCCCGTCTGGTGCAATCCAGCGGGTCGAGGTACTGAAGGACGGCGCTTCCGCCATCTATGGTACCGATGCGATGGGTGGCGTAATCAACTTCATCACCCGCAAGGACTATCAGGGCGTCGACATCAGCGTCTACTCGCTTAGCACCCAGCAGGGTGGCGCGGGCAAGACCACCGTGAGCGCCTCGGCCGGCTATGGCGATTTGGGCAAGGACGGGTTCAACGTCTGGGGTGCTGTCGACATGCAAAAGCTCGACTCGCTACGCTCCAGTCAGCGCGCATTTATCCGGGAATATGACCTGCCGGGTCGTTTGGCGCCGCAGACCTCCAGCAACCCGTTCCCGGCCAACATTGATCTCACAACAACCCAGCTGACCGCGCTGAACAATTTTGTGCGCGCCAACCCCACAACGGCGCTGCGCGGCACCAACGCCGATGGTACGTGGAACCCGGGGGGGATTAACAGTAACTCACGGCGCGTGAATTTCTCGAGAACGTCGTGTACCGGCGGCGCGAACCCGAACTCGGTCGTTGCCACCGGACTGGGGGGTCGTGAAGGCTGTAGCTACAACTACATGGGCGACACCGAGATCTACCCGGAGTCGGAAAAGACCAATTTCATCGGCCGTGCAACGTTCCAGCTTGCGCCCAGCCACCAGTTGTTTGCCGAAGCACTGCTGAGCAAGACCACGACTGACTACGCGGCATCGCCGGCCACCTCGGGCCGGATCAGGACCAGCGCCAACATCACCCTGCCCGCGTCCTTGCAAGCAGTGACCGGCATCACCACGCCAGTTGACTTCCGCTTCCGCCTTTCGGACGCCGGTAACCGTACCAGTCGCGTCGTGAGCGAAGCCACCCGGCTGGTATTGGGCGCGCTCGGCACGTTCGGCGCATGGGACTACGACGCAGCGGTCAACCAAAGCGTAAACGAAGCCACCGACGAAAACCTCAGGGGCTGGGTGTCGAACACCCGCATGCTGGCAGGCATCGCCAATGGCACCTACAACCCGTTTGTGCTGCCAACCGCCGCTGGCCGGGCGTTCATGGACTCGATTCAGCTCAGCGGTGCGGCACGCATCTCCAAAGGTACCACGACCATTGTCGACGGCAAGGTGTCGCGCATGCTGGGCCGGTTGGATGGCGGTGACATCGTATTGGCACTGGGTGCCGAGGCGCGGCGCGAGAGAACCGAATTCAGCGCCACCAACGTACTGAAAAGCAACGACGTACAAGGCGACCGCGCGAGCTCGGGTGCCCTGCTGGCAGATACCAACAGCACCCGCGACGTGAAGGGCATCTACGCCGAAGTCGTGGCCCCGTTCACCAAGCAGTGGGAAGTCCAGTTTGCGGTCCGCAACGACCGCTACGACGGCGTTTTCGACCAAGCGACCAACCGCACCACGCCTAAGCTGACCACCACCAATCCAAAGTTCGGCATCAGCTATCGTCCGGACAGCGCGCTGCTGATGCGCGCCTCATACGGCACGGGATTCCGCGCGCCATCGGTCTCTGAGCTGTTCCGACCAGTGCGCGTCGGCATCACCCCCAGCTTCGTGCGTGACCCGGTGTCCGGCGAGGTGGGCCAGTTGCCCATCGACCGTTTCTCTAACCCCGACCTGCAGCCAGAGAAATCCAAGCAGTTCAGCATAGGCGTGGTGTTCGAGCCTTCGCGCAACTGGAATGGCAGCGTGGACTTCTGGTCCATCCGCAAGACCGACATCATCTCGGAAATCGGCGAAGAAACCATCTTCAACAACCCAACGTACTACAATAACCAGGCCATCGTCAGCCGCTTCTCCGATGGCTTTGTCAACGTCATCACGGTGAAGAAGGAAAACCGCGGCAAGCTCAACACCGCAGGTCTTGATGTGGCGGCACGCTGGCGTGGGGATAACGGCCCGTACGGCCGATTTGGCGCAGGACTGATCGGCACCGTGGTTACTGAATACCAGTTTGCGACTGATCCACGCTCGCCACTGGTCGACGGCCTCGGCCGCTTCCGTGACGACAAGGCCGTGCAGCGTTGGCGTCACAAGCTCAACTTCGACTGGGATCGCGGTCCCGTCGGCCTGACGCTGTCCAACACCTACCTGTCGAGTTATCGCGACCAGAACGTCGAAGGCCTCGCGGCACCGGAGTGGAACAATCGCACCGTCGACGCCTACTCACTTTGGGATCTGAGCGGCAGCTACCGCTTCTCACAGAACTTGCGCTTGCGTGGTGGCGTGCTAAATGTGCTGAACACCGATCCGCCGTTCACCAACCAGTCGCGCTACTTCCAGGTGACTTGGGACTCGACCTACGGCGATCCGCGCGGACGTTCGTACTACGCTTCGCTGACCTACTCGTTTAAGTAATCAGCAAACCGGCAGACGCCCATAGAGGCGCCGTCGACAAAATCAGCAGCCTCTAAGTTGAAACAAAACCCCCATCAGCAAACACTGATGGGGGTTTTTGCTTTTGGGGCATCGGAAACGCAAATGAATTTTTCTGGTTTTGCGCCATAGGATCCGGTGTCGACGCGGCAGCGGCTAGGTTTCTCGCAATCACTTCTCGGTCGGTCGGGGTTAGGTTTTCGCGCCGGGCGCTGAGGGCGCCAAAGGCTTGGCGTCCCAAGTCTGCTTCGCTGATAGCGCGTTGCTTGACCTGAAGTTCGATCTCGCGCCGCCGCTCTTGCTCCTTGTGAATTTGCGGGCATATAGAGCCATTCCATTTGCGGCCTAATGGAGCCACTCCTGTTGGCGCCCTATGAATTTTGGGTGTTTGGTGATATCAATCGGGGGATCTGACACTGGTGTACTCCAGTTAGTGGGCGCCATTCAACGAATCAAAGGTTTCAAGGGTGATTTGTTTTGAAAATCTTCCATAACTAAAACTTTTGAATTTGAAGGGCCGCACGGGAACCACCGCTACTGGCCGACAGTTGCATCACGTGCCTCGTCGAGAATGGCGAGAAACATACTGGCGCAACACGCTATCCATGCGAGATTGCCAACCTTCTCCAGTAGACCTGAAGTACTCCAAGACTTCAGAACTGTATCGCACCGAAACAAGCTTCTTTGTGTTTTCGGACTTTGGTCGGCCGCGCAATGCCCTTATCGGGATCATTTCTTTTAGCTGCTTAGTGGTCAACGGTTTTGCATCAGCATCCGCCCTCGCCGCAGCAGTAATGACCCTGTCCTCGGCTACAGTGGGCATCGCGATAGAAACTCGTTTAGATTGCTTTGACATAGTGTTGTACCTCACGACGGTTAGCGCGGCGCAAGCTGATAATCCTTCGCACTGCGCCGCGGTCGACGAATGAAACGTAGTAGAGGACTTCCGTCTTCGGTGCGAGTGCAATCATTCGCAGCTCGTCATATTCGAAGCGGTCATCCAGCCAAACCAGTGCGGCACCCCAATCAAGTTCCCGCGCCATCGAGAGAGAAACACCATGTTTTGCTTGGTTTGTTTCGGCCTTGGCTTTATCGAACTCAATCCGCATTATTTATTGTAGCTACACTAAATGCGAGAGTCAAGTCAGATCTTTGTAGTCAGATCTTTGTAGGTTGGCCCATGCTTTTAGCACCGTGGCTGTCTGCATTGGCGCAAATTGGACAGCCGTCGGGAAGAGCCGCTTCTGGCCGAAATCAGCGCGGTCTAGGAGACTTTCGAACCCCCAACTCTTTGCCGACCGCACCAAATATTGCTGCGAGGTTGTCCATGCTCGGATTGCCTTGAACCGATAGCATCCGGTGAAGACTTTTGCTTGGTTTAGCTGTTACCTGCGCCAATTCCTCGAATCCAACCGAGGCATTTACGAGGACACGCAAAACCAATCTTGCCGTCTCAGGTTCGCCGTTTACCAAAAGCGTCACAGCCTCATCTAGCAACGCTTTGCCGAAGGCCGGGTCACGCTTAGCCCGATCAACGACTGTCTTCTTAAATTCTCGGGTTAGTGCCATGTTCTTCACCTAATTCCTCTTGTCAGTTTCGACCTTGGTTTGATTTCGGACAATCCCAATCTTTTACGTAACTTATATTCGGTATGGAGTGCTTTTGCCTGCGCAATGTCCCTCGTCTGGGTACGCTTGGTTCCGCCGCCGAACAGAACTACAAGAGTCGCTCCGTCCTGAGCCAAAT